>CAKTFF010000176.1 GCA_934553185.1 uncultured Devosia sp. | reverse complement strand
CGCATGCCATTGCCGCAGGCCTTGGCGCGCGAGCCGTCCGAATTGATGATCTCGATAAAGTAAGCGGTGCCCGGGGTGCGGGAATCATGGATGGCCATGATCTGGTCAAACGCGGTGCCGGGCTGGGCATTGATGGCAATGGCGGCCTGGGCGGACACGCGATCGGCGCGGCCGCGCATATCGGCGACGATGATCTGGTTGCCCAGCCCGTTCATCTTGAGAAAGGGAACAGCGCTCACGAGGAAAGGTCCGCTGGAGGTGTGGTCCGGCCTATATGGCGGATAAGCAGCCAAATTGCCAGTGCGGTGGGTTTGGGCATGCCGCGATGCCTTAAGACCCACCGGCGCTTCCCTCGCTTTTTGTTTCCGAGGGTCTCTCCCCGCATGTGCCGTGTTGCGAGCGGCCCTCGGAAACGGGCCCGAGGGGATCGATTGTGGGTGGGAGGATCAGGGAACTGCAGAACCATTTTCGCAAGCGTCTGCAACGCTTTCCTGTTCACCCCAACTTAACCAGGGACCGAGGTTAGGCGCGCCATGGGGTGGCTTGTCGTGTAGCGTGCAAGGCAATTGCCACGATGGCCCTTTTGCGTCCGGAGCCCTGCCGATGAACATGCCCATGCAGACCGACCAGATCATCACCGACTGGCAGCCCCATTTTCCCCTGCTTTGGGGCAATCAGCCGCTGGCTTTAACCCATTCGCTGGCCAATTCGCCCCTGTTCACCGACGATGCGCTGGCCCGGCTGATCGAAAAAACGCCGCGCGAGGGTTACCACGTCAACTATTCGCAAAAAACGCCGGGCAATCCGCCCAAGCGGCGTGAAGGCGAGATCAAGGGCCTGACCGGGCACGAAGTTCTCGACGTGGTGCGCTCGGGCAATATCTGGGTGAACCTGACGGCGCCGGCCAAGACCGATCCGGCCTATGGCGCCCTGCTCGACCGGCTTTATGGCGAGTTTGAAGAGCGCGTACCGGGCTTTCGCTCCTACAAGCGCAATCTCACCATCCTGATCTCCTCGCCCAATGTGTCGGTGAAATACCATTCCGACGTGCCCGGGCAATCGCTGTGGCAGGTGCGTGGCACCAAAAAGCTCTATGTTTATCCGGCGGCAAAGCCCTTTATCTCCCAGCCGGCGCTGGAAAAGCTGATCCTGGGGCAGTTGCGGGAAACCGATATGCCTTATGAGCCCTGGTATGACGACTTCGCCCAAGTCTATACGCTGGGCGCCGGCAAGATGATCCACTGGCCGCTCAACGGACCCCATCGGGTGGTCAATGAGGGCATGCTCAATGTGAGCTTCACCACCGAGCACTGGACGGACGAGCTGCGCAAGCACTATGCGGTCAACTATGCCAATGGTGTTCTGCGCTCCAAGCTGGGCATGAACAAGCTCAGCCAGCAGGTGACGGGCCTCTCCTATCTGGCCAAACTGGCGACCGCCGCGGCGGTTAAATTCACCCCGCTCAATCCGCAAAAGCAAAAGACCTACACGGTTGATTTCCAGGTCGATCCGACCGCTCCTGAAGGCGTGCGCGACATCGAAGGGTATCGCTTCCACAAATGAGCACCCTCGCCGCTGTTGCGCCCCGGCAGAACGGGAGCCAAAGCCTCGAAGTGGCTCGCGCCCTCACGCAGACCCTTGGCTTGCACACCGCTGTGGTGCGCAGCCGCGAAGCCTTTGATGGGCTGCTTGGCGACTGGGAAGCGCTTGAACGGCGATGCAGCGGCGCAACGCTGTTTCAGGGTCATGGTTGGGCCAGGGCCATCTGGGACTTCGAGGCCGCGCGCGGCAAGGGCGACTTTGACCCGGTGATCGTGTCGCTGCGCCGGGGCGGCACGCTGGTCGGCGTTCTGCCGCTGGAACGCGTGCGAACCCGCACCCGCGTGGTTTTGGCGCCGCTCGGCCACGCCTTTGGGCAATATTCCGATGCGCTGCTTGCCGAAGGGATCGAGCCGCGCGAGGCGGTCGGCGCCCTGCTCAAGGCCGCGATCGCCGCGGCCCGGCCCGACGCTGTCAGTTTTCTCAAGGTCCGCAGCGACAGCGTTCTGGCCCGCGGCATGCCCGCCAACCACTGCGTCACCGGCGAAGACCAAGGCGCCCCCTATGTCGCGCTCGACCATTTTCCCAACTACGCCAGCTATTTTTCGACCATCAAACCCAAGACGCGCAAGAACATGCGCAATGGGCGCAACCGGCTGGAGCGCGACGGTGCCCTAACCCACCATGTCGCGCAGGGGCCGGCCGAAACGCTGGGCGTAATCGAGCGGACACTGGAAGGCCGGGCGGAACGCCTACGTGACCAGGGCCTGTCCTCCCGCGCTTTTCGCGACCGCGCCTTTTTTGATTTCTGCGCCTCCCTGCCCGCCCGTGCGGACCTGCCGCTTCTGGCCATGTCGCTGCATCACAACAACCGCCCCATCGCCGAGCAATGGGGCTTTGTCCACAAGGGGCGCTATTATGCCTTTGTCGCCAGCCGCGACTTCGGCAACAGCGACGAAAGTCCCGGCAAGCTCCACTTGGGGGAAGTGACTCAGACCTGCGCCGCGCTTGGCCTCCAAGGAGCCGACCTCATGGTGCCGGTCATGCCCTACAAGCTCACCTGGGCCACCGAAGTGGTCTCCGTGCGCGACTATGCCCTGCCGGTCACCCCGCGCGGGCTGCTGATGATCCGGCTGTGGGACCGCGGCCTGCGGCCCCGGCTCAAAGCGATGATGCTGGCTATGCCTGCGGGCCTGCGCAGCGCACTGATGAAGGCGGCCGGAAGCGGGCTCTAGCCTTCACTTGGATGGCGTATCGAGTTTTTCGGCAAGCCAAAGCTTGATCAGCGATTGATAGGGCACGTCCCGCTTGTTGGCGGCGATTTTGATGCGCTCAAGCAAAGGGGTGGGCAGCCGCAGAGAAATGGACGTGCTTGTGGGCTTGAGATTGGGGAAGCGCACCTTTTCTGCCCGGCTCCAATCAAGATAGTCGGTTGAATCGGCGGTTTCCCAAAACAAGCGCTCTTCGGCTTCGTTTGTGAACTGAGGCACAGGTTTAAGCTTGGTCATAAAGGCTCCGTTCTCGCCGGTTCATATCCCGGGCGGAAATGACGCGGATGGAGGTTTGGCTCTGACGCAGGGTGAAGGCGATCAGGAGGCAACGTCCAGCATCGGTTTGTCCGAGCGCATGAAAACGCGGCTCCTCCTGGCTGTGCCTTGGGTCATCGTGCAGCAAGAGGGGATCGTTGAGAAACACCTGCTCCGCCTCGCTTTGTGAAACACCGTGCTTGTCCTGGCTCTTGCGGTTGTTACCCGCGTCCCACTCAAAGCCTTTGACCAAAGCAAGATCGATCATCGGTGTATATTGCTCCCATATACACCTGATGGCAAGAGCGGCCCTTGAGCGCCCTTTCCTTGACTCCCCGGCCGCTTTCCCCTACACGCACCTCGTTCATCAGGCTTTGTCCTTGTTCAGCCGACCGGGACCCCTAGGGGTATAAACCGATCCCGGAGGCCACCATCCGCCAGCGCGTTGCGCCCGCGGGTGTGCTTGGCGTTTGCCTTGGTGGATCCTATGTCTGGCGGACTGAACCCGCAGCGAAGGACGTGCACATGTTCGAGAGCCTTTCCGACCGGCTTGGCAAAATCTTTGATGGACTGCGCGGCCGCGGTGCGCTCAACGCGGCCGACGTCGACGCAGCCCTGCGCGAAATCCGCCGCGCGCTGATCGAAGCCGACGTTTCGCTCGAAGTGGTCCGCGCCTTTGTGGAACAGGTCAAGGACCGCGCCGTGGGCGCCGAGGTCACCCGCTCGGTGACCCCCGGCCAGCAGGTGGTCAAGATCGTTCATGACGAGCTGGTTGCCGTGCTGGGCGAAACCGCTATCCCGATCGATCTCAATGCCAAGGCGCCCGTGACGCTGCTGATGGTGGGCCTGCAGGGCTCGGGCAAGACCACCACCACCGCCAAGATCGCCAGGCGCCTGACCGACCGGCAGCGCAAGAAGGTGCTGCTCGCTTCGCTCGATACCCGCCGCCCCGCCGCCATGGAACAGCTGCGCGTGCTGGGCGAGCAGGTGGGCGTCGACACGCTCCCCATCGTTCAAAGCGAGACCCCCGTGCAGATCGCCCGCCGTGCCGAGCGCGAGGGGCGGCTGGGCGGCTATGACGTTTTGATCCTCGATACGGCCGGCCGCACGCATGTGGACGAAGAGCTCATGGCCGAAACGGCCGAGATCAAATCCATTGCCAGCCCGCACGAAATCCTTCTGGTTGTCGATGCGCTGACCGGCCAGGACGCGATCAATGTCGCGCGTTCTTTCGACACGCGCCTCGACATTACCGGCATCGTTCTGACCCGCGTCGATGGCGATGGCCGTGGCGGCGCGGCGCTGTCCATGCGGGCGGCCACCGGCAAGCCGATCAAGCTGATCGGCGTCGGCGAAAAGATGGATGCGCTCGAGGATTTCCATCCCTCGCGGATCGCCGACCGCATTCTGGGCATGGGCGACATTGTTTCGCTCGTGGAAAAGGCCTCCCAGCACGTCTCTGCCGAAGACGCGCAGCGCATGGCCAAGAAGCTCAAAAAGGGCTCCTTCGACCTCGACGATCTACGCGCGCAGCTGCTGCAGATGAAAAAGATGGGCGGCATGGGCGGGCTGATGGCGATGATGCCCGGCATGGGGCAGATGAAAAAGGCCATGGCCGGCGCCAATATCGACGAGAAGGTGTTTGATCGCCAGATTGCCATCATCAACTCCATGACCAAGGCGGAACGGGCCAATCCCGACCTCCTCAATGCTTCGCGCCGCAAGCGCGTCGCGGCCGGTGCGGGCGTTGAAGTTTCGGAAATCAACAAGCTGGCCAAGCAGCACCGCCAGATGGCCGACATGATGAAAAAGGTCGGCAAGGGCGGCATGGGTGCGCTCGGCGGCATGCTTGGCGGCAAGATGGGCGGGATGCTCGGCGGCATGCCGGACCTCGGCAAGATGGACCCCGCCCAGCTCGAACAGATGGCGCGTGAGGCCGGGATCGATCCCGCGGCGCTCAAGGGCCTGCCTTCGGCCGACCTGCCCGCGCCAGCCAAGGCGCTGCCCAGTGATGTGGGCGCGCTGTTCAAGAATGCCGGCAGCCCGCTGCTGCCCGGCCTGGGCGCCGGTGGCGCTCCCCGTTTCCCCGGCCTTCCCGGCCTGGGCAAGAAAAAGTAACCCCGTTTTCAATCAACCAGGATCACACACATGTCCCTCAAGCTCCGTCTCGCCCGTGGTGGCACCAAGAAGCGCCCCTTCTACCACATCGTTGTGGCCGATGCCCGTTCGCCCCGCGACGGCCGCTTCATTGAAAAGCTCGGCACCTTCAACCCGCTGCTGGCCAAGGATGCGGAAAACCGCGTCGTGCTCAACACCGAGCGCGCCCAGCACTGGCTGAGCGTCGGCGCCCAGCCGACCGACCGCGTCCTACGCTTCCTGGCCACAGCCGGT
>CAKTFF010000175.1 GCA_934553185.1 uncultured Devosia sp. | reverse complement strand
CCACTCTTGCTCTATAGAGCCGCCAACCCCTTCAGAGATGGAAGTCTCTGGGCCGCTTTGGCGGCGCAACACCTTTGTTTTATTCGGAGTCCCGACCATGGCAGTTCCAAAACGAAAGACCTCGCCGATGAAGCGCGGCTTCCGCCGTTCGGCCGACGCCCTCGCATCCGCATCCTATGTTGAAGACAAGGACTCGGGCGAACTGCGCCGTCCGCACCACGTCGACCTGAAGACCGGCATGTATCGCGGTCGCCAGATCCTCGACGTCAAGAAATAAGCCGAAAGGCGGTTTGGCGCCCCGGCGCACCTTCTGATATTGGACGGCCGGTCTCACGCGAGATCGGCCGTTTTGCTTTGTTCGCCGCCGCCGCGGCCACCTATGGAGACACCGCCATGAGCACCCGCGTTGAATCGGACACGATGGGCACCATCGACGTTCCAGCCGATAAGTATTACGGCGCCCAGACCGCCCGCTCGCTCCAGAACTTTGACATCGGCGGCGAACGCATGCCCACCGAGATCGTCACGGCCTTCGGCATTCTCAAGAAAGCCGCAGCGCTCGCCAATCACAAGCTGGGCCTGCTCGACCAAACCACGCGCGACCTGATCGTCCAGGCCGCCGACGAGGTCATCGGCGGCACGCTAAGCGATCACTTCCCCCTGGTCGTCTGGCAGACCGGCTCGGGCACGCAGAGCAACATGAACGTCAACGAGGTCATCTCCAACCGCGCCATCGAAATGGCTGGCGGCACGATGGGGACCAAGAAACCCGTTCATCCCAATGACCACGTCAACATGAGCCAGTCCTCCAACGACACCTATCCCACGGCCATGCACATCGCCGCCGTCGAGGCCCTGGAAAATTACCTCTTCCCGCGCGTCCAGCTTTTGCGCGACACTCTTGCTGCCAAGTCCGACGAGTTCATGGACGTGGTCAAGATCGGCCGCACCCACCTTCAGGACGCAACGCCCCTCACCCTTGGCCAGGAAATATCGGGCTGGGTCGCGCAGATCGACTACGCCGTCGCAGCCATCAAGGCCACCCTGCCCCAGCTCAAGGAACTGGCTCTGGGCGGCACCGCCGTCGGCACAGGCCTAAATGCCCATCCTGATTACGCCGTTGCCGTTGCCGGCGAGATCGCCACGCTGACCGGCCACGACTTTGTTTCCGGCCCCAACAAGTTCGCGCTGCTTGCCGGTCACGATGCCTTCGTCGGCACGTCCGGCGCCCTCAAGCAACTGGCCGTCGCCTTCATGAAGATTGCCAACGACGTGCGCTGGCTTGCTTCCGGTCCGCGCTCGGGTCTGGGCGAAATCACCATCCCCGAAAACGAGCCCGGCTCATCCATCATGCCGGGCAAGGTCAACCCCACCCAGTCCGAAGCCATGACCATGGTCGTAGCCCAGGTTATGGGCAATGACGCGGCCATCGGCTTTGCCGCCTCCCAGGGCAATTTCGAGCTCAATGTGTTTAAGCCGGTGATCGCCTACAATTTCCTGCAAACGGTCCGCCTGCTCGCCGACAGTGCCAAGAGCTTCAACGACAACTGCGCCACCGGCATCGAACCCGATCGCAAGCGCATCAAGCAGCTGGTCGATCAATCCCTAATGCTGGTCACGGCGCTCAATCGCCGCATCGGCTACGACAATGCCGCCAAGATTGCCAAAACCGCCCATCGCAACGGCACGACCCTACGCGAGGAGGCCATCGCTTTGGACCTCTTGACCGGGGAAGAGTTCGACAGCGAGGTCAAGCCCGAGCAGATGGTCGGCCCGCTCAAGCTCAAGAGCTAGGCGGTTACCGACTTCCGGTAGCCAAGCGGCATGCGTTTGACGGCAATCTGGGCGCCCTCGGCATAGGCGTCCACCGCCCCTTCAACCGTGCTGCGGCGCCGCGCGCGCTGCGGCGCAAGATCACCACGCTGGGCCAGAAGTTGGCTCACAAAGGTGGCAGTGGTTTCGCTGCGCAACAAGGACGGCCTTGGGCGCGACGCACCGATAACGGCCGGCAGCCCGCTGATCTGTGTTGGGGATTTGGCCATCTGCACATCCTCTGTCCACGGCCAGACAAACGCGTCTTGCCGTCAAACGATCCATCACGCTCACCCGAGCGGGCCAAGCGTGATGGTAGATGTTAACACCCCGTTAACCGCAAGCCAGCACCAACTACTGGGATGGTAAAGGCAGGTCAGGCGCTTAAAAGTTGTCCTTGGCCTTGCGAATAGCAGCAAAAACCGCCTCTGGTTCCGCGCCCTCCAGCCCCATCGCCTTCGCCAATGCCGGATCATCCGCCCGCATGAACGGATTGGCTTTCTTATCCTCGCCCAGCGAAAACGGGATGGTCGCCTTCCCCTCTTCCCGCAGCGCCGTCACCTCCGCCGCCCGCTTCTGCAACACGGCGTTGTCGGGGTCCAACGACAGGGCGAACCGCGCATTGCTCGCCGTATATTCGTGCCCGCAATAAACAAGAGTTTCGTCCGGCAAATCGCGCAGGGCCTTCACCCCCGCCCACATCGGCCCGGGCGTACCCTCGAACATCCGCCCCACCCCCAGCGAAAACAGCGCATCGGCTGAAAACAGGTGCCCGCCGGCCCTGTCGTAAAAAACGATATGCCCCAGCGTATGCCCCGGCGCATCGAGCACATCGAACGTGGTTTCGCCCAGTGCAACCGTGTCACCGCCCCCGACCAGTTCGTCCAGTCCGTCGATCTTGTCGGCCTCCGCACGTGGTCCCACCACGCGCACCGCGAACGCCTTTTTCAGCGGCGCAATCGCTTCCACATGGTCTGTGTGATGGTGGGTGATCAGGATATCGGTCAGCGTCCAGCCGCGTCGCTCCAGCGCTTGGAAGATAGCCTTTTCTTCCGGTGCATCGATTGCTGCCGTCCGCCCCGACGCGGTGTCATGCACCAGATAGCCAAAGTTATCCTCGCGGGCAGCAAACACATCAACAATCAAACTCACCGGGCCACACTCCGAACCGAAACAGGAACCCAAAGCTAGGGTGCGCCGCCCCCAACCGCAACCAACCAATTGGACAAAACCGCCCGAAAGCGGCACACTTGCCCCATGACTGCCGATGTGTCCCGCTTCATCAGCTACTACAAGTCACCGCTCGGCCGCATCTCGCGCGCTCTGGTGCGCGAGCAGGTGATCGGGCTTGCCGAAGATGTCACGGGTAAGCGCATCCTGGGCCTTGGCTTTGCCACGCCCTATCTGCGTTTCACGCTCCAAAAAGCCGAGCGCGTCCTCGCCTTCATGCCCGCGCGCCAAGGCGCCTCGGCCTGGCCTCGCGAGGGTCCGTCCCACACCGTGCTTTGCGACCCGCTCGAAATGCCGCTGACCGACGCGGCGGTCGATCTCACGATCGCCATTCACGCCCTCGAACACGTCGCGGATGCCGAGGAACTGATGCGCGAACTCTGGCGCATCACCGCGCCCAATGGCCACCTGATCCTCGTTGTCCCGCGCCGCCGCGGCATCTGGGCACAGCGCGACAACACGCCCTTTGGTTCGGGCAACCCTTATTCCGGCAGCCAGCTCGACAAGCTGCTGCGCGACCACAGCTTCGTGCCCGAAGCCTGGCGCGACGGGCTGTTCCTGCCCCCCGTCCAGTCCTCCCTCGTGCTGCGCTCCACCAGGCTGTTCGAGCGGGTCGGGCGCGTCTTCGGCCCGGCCATGAGCGGCGTCATCTGCGTGCGCGCCCGCAAGGAAGCCTTTCCCGCCATCCCCCGCCGCAAGCGCGCCGAACGCTTCGTGCGCGTGCCCAGCCTCAACCCTGCAACGGCCCGCCAGGGATAGCGCAACACCCTTTGCCTTCCACGCCTGCTTTCTCTATGGTCCGCCCGATTTTCCCCGGCGATCCAACATGTCCGCACCCATCCACCCGCAGCCACAACCCGGCATTCTCGACATCGCCCCTTACCTACCCGGCAAGACCGGCGCAGCCGGCAGCAATGCGGTCAAGCTGTCCGCCAACGAGTCCCCGCTTGGCGCCAGTCCCAAGGCCATCGAGGCCTTCCGCGCGGCCGCCGGCAATCTCGAACTCTATCCCGAAGGCAGCTCCCGCGTGCTGCGCACCGCCCTGGGCGAAGTGCATGGCATCGACCCCGACCGCATCGTTTGCGGCAACGGCTCGGACGATCTGCTGCACCTGCTTGCCCAGTGCTATCTTGGCGAAGGCGACGAGGCGGTGATGAACCGCTACGGTTTTTCGGTCTATCCCATCATCACCCAGGCGGCCGGCGCCCGCATCGTTTTGGCCGACGAGACCGACTACACCGCCGATGTCGACAAGCTCCTCAAAGCCGTCACGCCGCGCACCAAAATCGTCTGGCTGGCCAATCCCAACAACCCCACCGGCACCTATCTCCCCGAGAGCGAAGTGCGTCGCCTGCACGCGGGTCTTCGGCCCGACATTCTGCTTGTGGTCGACAATGCCTATGCCGAATACGTCACGGCACCCGACTTTTCCACCGGCCTCGACCTGGTGAACGAGGCGGCAAACGTCGTCATGGTGCGCACCTTCAGCAAGATGGGCCTTGCCGCTGCCCGCATCGGCTGGATGGTCGGCCCGCCCCATGTCGTGGACGTCGTCAATCGCATCCGTGGCCCCTTCAACGTCAATCTCCCCGCCCAGCTGGCCGGTGCCGCTGCCGCCCGTGACACCGCATTCACCACCAAGCTTCGTGAGCACAACGCCCATTGGCGCGACTGGTTGGCGGCCGAACTCAACAGCAACCACATGCGCGTCCTGCCCAGCCAGGCCAATTTCGTTCTTGTGCTGTTTCCCGATGCCGAACACGCCGCCCTTACCTTCGAAACGTTGCGCGAGCGCGGCCTCATCGTGCGCGAGGTCGGTGCTTCCTATGGCATCGACAATGGCCTGCGCATCTCCATCGGCTCCGAACAGGCCATGCGGGGCGTCGCCGGCATCATCCAGGCATTGGTCAAGATCTCATGAGCACGCAGTTCAGCAAGCTTGCCCTGATCGGCATCGGCCTGATCGGCTCCTCCATCGCCCTGGCCGCCCGCCGCTATGGCCTTGCACAAACCATCGCCATCAGCACCCGCAAGAGCGAGACGCTCGCCGAAGCCAAGGCACTAAACCTGGGCGATCTTTATACCCTTGACGCCGCCGAGGCGGTCCAAGGCGCCGACCTCGTGATCATCTGCACCCCCGTCGGCGCTTATGAGACGGTGATGCGCACCATCGCTCCGGCGCTTGAGCGGGGCACGATCCTGTCCGATGTCGGCTCGGTGAAGGGCCACGTGGTGCGCACCCTGGCGCCGCTTGTTCCGCAGGGCGTCCACCTCATCCCCGGCCATCCGCTCGCCGGCACCGAGCATTCCGGCCCCTCGGCTGGTTTTGCCGATCTCTTTGCCGGTCGCTGGTGCGTGCTGACGCCCTGTGCCGAGATCGATCCGGCGCAGACCGAGAAGCTTGCCCGGTTCTGGCGGGCCATGGGCAGCCAGGTCG
>CAKTFF010000174.1 GCA_934553185.1 uncultured Devosia sp. | reverse complement strand
GCGTCAGATCCTCTGCGGGAGCCTGCGTGTCCGTCTGAGCAGCATCCTGCGTAGGAGCCGGGGTTGTGGCAGGTGCTGCGTCCTGTGCCGAAGCCGCGCCCATCATCATAAAGACGGCGAAAGGCATGGCGGCAGTCAAAACAAGCTTTTTCATCGTGATCTCCTCGAACGGTGTCGGTAGGATAACGCCGAGCTTGGCAGCTTGTTGCTTGCTGTGTCAGACACTAACAAGAACTCCGACCCCCTTCGGCGAACGGGAGTTCTTGGTTCGGCAGCAATGCTTCAGGCAGGTCAACGTGCAAATTCTTCGAGAACTCAGCGTTGGCGGCATCGTGTCGCGACTCGCCGCCGTCTTGATCTACGCGGCCCTGCAGGGCGCACTTCTTGCGGGATTGTCCCGTCTGCTGGGAGACCGGCGGCCGCAACAAGATGGGCGTTTGACCCTCAACCCGTTTACACAGGTGTCAGCCTGGGGCGCTGCAACGGCCGCTTTGTTCGGGGTCTCTTGGATACGCAGCCTTTGGTACGATCCTGAGCACAACCGGCTGGGCCGGTGGGGCGTGGTTCTCGTTTCAGCGCTCGGGTTGGGTTTAATGGTGGCTCTGGTGCCAGGCGTAGATGCACTGCGCCGCGCCGCGCTCCTGCTGCCATCCACCGGCGCACGGGCCGTGCTCCTGGTGCTGGAGCAGTTCCAGGCGGTGACGCTTGCATCGGTCTTACTGGGGCTCCTGCCACTGCCGGGACTGATCGCCGGCAGCGTCTGGCAAGCTTTCTGGCCAGACAGGGAGCGTCAGTTGCGTCAGGCCGAACCCATATGCTTGTTCATCGTCATCGCCGCGATCGTCGCCTTCGGCTTTCCCGATACGGCGACGATCCTTGGCTGGGATCTATGATTACTCGCCAGCTACGCCCAGGTAGCCATGCTCAGCCAGAAGAGCCTCAATGGTCCCGTCAGCCACCAGAGCGTCGATGGCTTGATCCATCTGGCTGCGCAGGAAGCCGTTACGGCTCGACACAAGGGCGCCGACGCTCACCGCCGATGCCGGCACAGGTGTGGCGTCGATGACGCGCAAGGCCTCGGTTTGTGGGTTTTCCCTCAGCAGGCGCGCCATTGCGGGCTGCCACAGGATCATGCCGGCAATGGTGCCATCGAGCACACGCGTCGCCATCTTGCTTGGGTCAGGATAGGGGTAGCGCGCCCAGCTCTCGCCCTCAGGCTGCTGCTGCGCCCAGGTGATGTAGTTCAACTCACCCATGCTCGCCATGGCGGTGCCCAGCGGACGATCCTTGGGGATATCACCCAAGGACTGGAAGGCGGGATCGCTGACAGCCAGAACAAAGGGGATCGTGGCGTAGGGTCGCGTGATCGAGAAGGCCTCGGAAAAAGGCGAGTTAGCCGACACCGTCACGCCCATGAACACATCGCAGGTATTGTTCATGGCAAGCGCGAGTTCGTCCATGAAGCCGTCGCCATTGAGCGGAAAGCCGCCAAAACCTTCCACCACATTGACCCGAAGAAACAGGGCATCGCCGATCGCTTGCGCCACGTCTTCGTCGAAGGGGCGACCCAGGCTGGTGATGTCGAAGCACACATTGATGCTGTCGCCGGCAAGGCGCCGCGTATTGTTGAGTTCCTCGGGCGGTATGCCCGACGTCTGGGCGAAGGCTGTTCCCGACGACAGCAGCGCAAACGCTAGGGCGATGAAACGAGACATGGACTACTTCCTCTTGAAACGAGAAAAGGGGCCGAAGCCCCTTTTCCCTTGTGTCTGACAAATCTTAGTTGGCGCTGGCCGTTGCGGTTTCGCTTGGCAGCTTGAAGACGAAGATCGAGTTGCCCGAACCGGTCGGCAGCGGGATCTCGGGGAAAGCCGAAGAGATCGAGCTTGCCGAGTTCGAGTAGCCGGTGGGGACCACCAGATACTGCTCGCCATTGAGAGCATAGGTCATCGGGTAACCACCGACCGGCGCGTTGAGGCGCTGCGACCAAACAAGTTCACCAGTTTCCTGATCCCAGGCCTTGATCTCGCGAGCAGCGTCACCGCCAAACACCAGACCACCCGCCGTTGCCAGCACCGAACTGGTGGGGCTTGGGCGGTAGCGGTACTGCCACTTGGATTCGCCCTGCTCCGGATTGATGTCCAGCGCCTGGATCAGGCCGGCATCGGTGATGCCTTCAGGCAGCACGCGTGGGCCGAACTTCACCGAACCAACAGCATTGCCAGCCGTGAATTCGGACTGGGTTGGAGACACGGTGTTGCAAGCTTCGGTCAGCGGCACAAAGAAGGCCTGGGTGTCAGGGCTGTAAGCGCCAGCCTGCCACAGCTTGCCGCCCGAAACGGACGAGCAAACCAGGAATTCTTCACCAAGCGAGTTGAAGACCAGGTCCTCGTTGATGTTGACCGTGCCGTCCTCGTCAATGCTCTCCACGACGTTCTGAACGATGGTTTCCTTGCTCCAGAGATATTCGCCGGTGTCGCGATCAAGGGCAAAGGCGATGCCGTTCTTGCCGGGAACGCTAACCAGCATCTTGTGCATCACGCCGTCGATTTCCTGGTCGACCAGGATACGCTCGAACGGGGAGTCCAGATCCCAGTTATCGCGCGGCAGGTGCTGATAGTACCACTTGAGCTCGCCCGTGGCAGCATCGAGCGCCAGGGTCGAGTTGGTGTAAAGCACCGAGCCATCACCCGAACCGCGGATCAGCTCCGCATACGGACCGGGCATGCCGATGCCCCAATAGGTCGTGTTGGTTTCCGGATCATAAGCGCCGGTGGTCCAAGGCGTGCCACCCCAGCGGTTTTCCGGAGGCACACCGCCCCAGCTTTCCCCCTGCTCGGGATTGTTGGGATCGTCGATCGTGTTGAAGCGCCAGATTTCGTCGCCCGTTTCGACGTCATGAGCCAAGATATAGCAACCACCTGCGGTGCCGGCGATCGAGCAGCCCGAGATGGCCGAGATGATCTTGCCATCGGCGATCTGCGCACCGATGGTGTAGCTGTAGCCGAGATTATAATCGAGAACCTGCTTCTCCCACACGACCTTGCCGTCGGCGGCACTGAGCACGACAATCTTGGCGTCAACAGTGGTCAGGATGATCTTGTCTTCGTAAAGGGCGATCGAGTTCTTCTGGCGACGGGCCTGGTTGGCCTGGTAGCTCCATTCTGCCGGGATTTCGGCAACCGGGTGACGGTATTGCCAGATCAGGTCGCCAGTCTCGGCGTTCAGCGCCTCGACAATGTTGTTGTTGGTCTGGAGGAACATCACGCCATCATGAACCAGCGGCGCAGTTTCCTGGATGCCAGCTTCGGCCATCGGCCAGGCCCAGGCGAGTTCAAGGTCACCCACGGTGTCCTTGTTGATCATGTCGAGTTCGCTATAGCCCTGATTGTTGTATTTGCCGCGGAACATCAGCCATTCTTCAGCCGGCGGATTGGCCAGCATCTCGGCGGTGACGGGCTCATAGTCCTCGATCACGTTCTGGGCGAAGGCAGGGGTCGACAGGGTCGCCAATGCAGTGCTGAAAGCCAGCAGAACCGGCAAGTGTCTCGTTTTCATTGCAGTCTCCTCAAAGGGGTGGCTAGCGCCCTGTTAGTTTGCGCCCGTTGTTGGCAGCTCATCGCCCCAGGTATAGGCCTGAGGAACAGTTGATGTGGGAGCAGCGTCTGGTGCTGCTGCGGCTTCGGCAGGAGCCGCGCCGCCGGGCAATTGCTTGCCCCAAGTAAAGGCCTGTGGAACGGAGGCGCCTCCGGAGGCAGGCTCGGCTGCGTCAGCGGCGGGGGCTGCTGCGCCACCGGCGTCGAGTGCAGCGGCAGCCTGGCTTGCGGCGCCGGCCGAGGTTTCTGCCACAAGCGAAACAGCATAGTCACGGTCGCTGGTCAGCTCGGTGTCACCGGGAACGGCGCCGTTGAATTCCATGATATAGGCGACGATGTTGACATAGGTCTCTTCGCCCAGCTGTCCGGGAGCAGAGGGTGGCATGGCCACCGAAATAAAGTCGAAGAGGCCACCGGCGGTGTCCCAGTTGCCCATCACGTCCTGCCCGGCAAGACCAGGCGCTTCCGGCCCTTCAAGCTGGCGTCCGTGACATTGAGCACATTGGCTATTGTAGGACTGTTCACCGGCTTCAGCCTGTTCGGCCGTGAAGCTTTCCGCATAGGATGGGGCGACGATCAGCAGACCCGCGAGCAACGAACCAGCTGCGCGAACAGCGATCCTTTTGGGGCGTAATAGCACCTTATCCTCCCTTCGACAAAGATTTTGATGACTGTCCCCCGACTTAGGGCCGAAGCGGGCGAGGGCGTGGCTCGACTATTCCATAGCGCCTGTGACAGCGCAACGACGCTATGCCGAATAATGTCACCCTTGCTCAATGGTTGCCCATCAGGGCTAAGGGTTTGTGAATGTGATATCGGCATCCACGCCATAGCGATCGCGCAGCGTTTCGAGCTGACCATTGCTCTCAAGCGTGGCGACGGCATCATCCACAGCGCGCTTGAGCGTTTGATCCCCTTTCCAGAGACCTAGCGCCATGGGAACAGGCGCCAAACCTTCGGCGTTCAGCCAGAAAGGGCGGAACGCGTTGGGATCAATCTCGATACTCGTCGCAAGGAACCGTTCGGTGATGGCAGCAGCGGCCGCGCCACTTTCCAGTGCGCCGGTAAGTTCGGTTGCATCGCGCACGAGGCGCGCCTGCAAGTCTTGGCTGCGCAGCCATGTGGAAAGCGCCACCCGGTTCAGCCCCGACGTTCCCGGCAACACGGCCACGACGCTGCCGGGCGGCGGCATGGTCCCGGTGGCCGATAGGCCGATCCAGCCGGTGCGACTCCGGGTCGGCACTGTCTGGAGGAAGGATCGGGTCTGCGCCGAATCGGCGACGCCGCCACCCACAAGATCGCACTGCGCTCGGGTCAGCGACCAGTTGCGCGGATTATAGTCCCGCCCGATTGAGGGCAGCGTATTGATCTGCAGCCGCAGGCCCATTTCATCCGCGATTCTCATGGCCAGCTCGACATCATAGCCAGGTGCTGCGGCATCCCGTGTCACGAGCGGCGGGAAGCTTTGCGGCACACAAAGCTTGAGAACGCCAGCATCGCGGCGATCACCAAGCGATGTGTCAGGCGGCAGCAGGCTCGCGCCCCCGAGCAGCAGCACCACCGCTCCAAGATTGATTAGGGCAGCACGCCAGCGTTGAAAGTTGCGTGGTTTCATGTGCGGCTAAAATCGATCAGCGCCACCACGAAGAAAAGCACGGCCAGGCCAAAGATCACGGCCAGTCCATAATGGGCTGGAAACTGGTTGAAGCCGATGATGACGCCGCGTAGGCAATCGACGGCATAGGTGATGGGATTGGCCTGCATCAAAAACACCAGCCATTCGGGATAGGCGGTAACCATCTGTGTGCGGGTCAGCGATGGATCGAGCGGAAACACCGACGACGAGGTGAAATAGAGCGGCAGGATGATGGTGTTGGAAAACACCCCGAAGCCCTCGAAACTGCG
>CAKTFF010000173.1 GCA_934553185.1 uncultured Devosia sp. | reverse complement strand
GGCTATGACAATGGCTGGGCCGACGAGCAGCGCATCAATATCGGCCCCTTCGAGTTTGCTTCGCTCGTGGCAGGCGCTTGCGCCGTTGCCACCAACTTCTTCCATGGCTGCGTCTTTGCGCTGATCAACAACAAGCCCCTGATCACCGCACCCTCCACCTATCGCTTCAACAAGGTGCGTGACCTCGTGTCCCTGCTCGGCGCCCAAGAGCACATGGTCAGCGAAACCACCACGCCCGCCCACTATGACCAGATCATCGAGCGTGGTCTCGATCCCGCCATCGGGGCCCGGATCGCCGCGCTGCGGGACCAGTCCAACCGGTTCCTCGACCATGTCCTCTCCTGAACAGGCGCTCGCGCTGCGCGAGATCACCGCGTCGGGCCTTTGCATCGGCTGCGGCGCCTGCGCGCGCCTGACCGGCGCCACCATGGACATGGACGCGTTCCGCCAGATCAAGCCGGTCGGACCTACATCGGTCACCGCGCGTCCGCACCGCGAGCTTGCCGCCATCTGCCCCTTTTCGCCCACGGCCCGCAACGAAGACCAGATCAGCGCCGCCCGCTTCCCCCTCGCTCCGCAGCATGACGCGCGGCTCGGCCGCTTCGACAGCGCCTATGTCGGCGCAGTGGCTGAAGGCGAGTTCCGCTCCAATGGCAGCTCGGGCGGTATGGTCAGCTGGGTCGCCGCCGAACTGCTCAAGCGCGGCCTTGTGGATGGCGTCGCCCATGTCAGCCCGTCCGGTGATGGCCGCTTTTTCGCCTATGGCATTTCACGCACCGGCGAAGCGCTCGCGCGCGGTGCAAAGTCACGCTACTACCCGGTCGAGCTCTCGGCCGTGCTTGACGAAATCCGCCGCCTTCCCGGCCGCTATGCCGTGGTCGGCGTTCCCTGCTTCATCAAGGCCATCCACCTGGCGCGCGCAGCCGAACCGGTGCTCGAGGAGCGTATCGCCTATACATTGGGCCTCTTCTGCGGCCACATGAAATCTGCTCGCCTCGTTGACAGCTTCGCCTGGCAGATGGACGTGGAACCCAAAACCGTCCGCCGCCCCGAATACCGCATCAAGGGCCCCGAACGTCCCGCCAATTGGTACACCGCCCAATTGACCCTTGCCGATGGCAGCGTGCATCAGAAGGATTGGTGGCATCTGGGCGATGGCGATTGGGGCGCCGGCTTTTTCCAGAACTCGGCCTGCAACTGGTGTGACGACGTGCTGGCGGAAACCGCCGACATCGCCTTTGGCGACGCCTGGGTCGAGCCCTATTCATCGGACTGGCGCGGCACCAATGTGGTGATCGTCCGCGCCCCCGAACTCCGCGCCATTGTCGACGAGGCCATTGCCGCCAAGCGCCTGGAACTGCACGAAGTGGATGCCGACTACATCGCCAACACCCAGGCCGCCGGCCTGCGCCAGCGCCGCGAAGGCCTCGGCTATCGCCTGAGCTGGCGTCGCACCGGCCTCAGGCCCCGCAAGCGCGTGGAGCCTAACAACCATATCCCCGCAAGGCGCAAGCTGATCTACCGCATGCGGTTTTCCATCAGCAAATGGAGCCACCGCCTGTCCTGGCTCGCCGATCGCACCGGCAAGCCCGTGCTTTATGTCGGCTGGGCCCATGCTGCCCTCAAGCTCTATCATGGCCTCGCCTATGGGCGTGGCCGGGTCGGCAAGCTGGCCAAGCGCCTTGGGCTTGCCGACGGCAACGGCTAGAGCGACAGCGCCGGTGCGGCCTGATGCATGGCACTCCCGCCTGAGCGCGGCGCATAGCGCTCGATCATCTGCCGGCAGAAGGCGGCGAACTCCTCTGGCACCAGTGGCGCACTGGTATGGTGCGGGGCAATCCCGCGATGCTCGGGCGTAAAGCAGAACGTCACGGTGACGTTGAAGTCTTCCAGCGCCTGCATCTGCCGGTCGAACCAATCGAGCGCATTAGGCCGGAAACTGTCGGCCCAGGATAGGCCGGTGCGCAAGTGCGTCACGCCAAGGTCCTTCATCAGCCGCACAGCGTCGTCGAGCCGCGGGTCATGGTAGTGGAACCACTGCACCAGCCCCATTTCGGGCGCATGCTTGCGGAACTCTTCCAGCGCCGGCTTGGGCGTGCCATCCTCGCGCACCAGGCCCATATAGAAGTGCCGGTAATAGGATGAGCCTTCCGCCTCGCGGTGGCGGGTGGTTGCTTCCCATTCGCGCGGCAGGTCGAACAGCGAATACCACTGGATGCGCGCCGCATTGCCCTTGAGCAGTTCGGCCGTCCGCTGCAGGCCCCAAAGCTGGACCTCTTCGGCCCCAAAAGTGGAAATACCAACCTCGCTGACCCAGATCGGCAGGTCGGTGACGCGGCGGATTTCCTCGAGCTTTTGCGGCCATTCGTGGATTTGCCACAGGTTCCAGTCGAGCGGAAAGCCATGCACCGCCACCGCGTTCATCCGATCCAGAACGCCATAATTCTTCATCCGCGTCATGAAGGCCGGATCGATCGGCGAAATGCCGCCCAGCACGCGGGTGATGTCGGGATTAGCCTCGGCAATCGCGTCGGCGGCCAGGTTCACCATCTCCCCGAACCGCACCCAATCGGGATCGATTTCGGGATCCCAATGCGACTTGTTGTTCGGTTCGTTCCAGATCATGGCGGCGTCGATCATGCGATGGTTCCCTTGCTGGGATAGATGGGAGTGGCATATGCGGGCTGCGGCACGGCCCGGCAAAGGTAGACTTCGGCTTCTGGATGCGCGGTGATCTCGAAGCCCGAACTGCGCAGCATGCCCTCAACGGCTGCCGCATTAGGCACGAACCAGTTTGTGGGATCGTCCGAATAGCGCTTTTCAATGAAATGCAGCCGCGGATAGCGCGGATCGTCGAACAGGGCTGTTTCGGTGAACGGGTAATTGTCAGCGAGCTCGGGCACTTCCGTGCTGCCCCGCTGCATGGATTGAAACAACAGCATGTCCTTGGCGACATGCTTGCGGATCAGGTCCAGCGCCAGCAGCGGATGGCGCAGATGGTAGAACACACCCATGAAGATCACGAGGTCGAAGCTCTCGCCCAGATCGGCCACATCATAAACCGAGAGCTGGCGGAACTCGATCTCGGCCTCTGCCACCTCTGCAGCAAACCGCGCCTGGGCAAGATAGCGCTCGTCGAAATCCACCCCGACCACCCGGTCGGCGCCGCGCCGTTTCATCTCGATCGAATAAAACCCGGCATTGCAGCCGATATCGAGCACGGTCTTCCCCCGCAGGTCTGCGGGAAGGGCACCGGCGAATTTGCGCCATTTGCGGCCTGGATAATCACCGAGGAAGTGATTGGGGGCGGTGCGCACGCCACCGATTTCCATGTCATGAAACCACGGGCCAAGCGCGTCGACCTGCGCTTGGATTTCGCTTTGCGTCAGAGGCATCACAGACCTTTCAGACCAGTTCAGGCAATGGTTTCGTTGATGGACAGCACCTTGCCGCCCCAGGTGCCCAGCACAATGGTGCTGATCGAAGCCGGCGAAATTTCTAGCTTGGTCCAACCGTCGACCGGCAAGCCGAGAACGACACTGAGCACCGATTTGACCACATCGGCATGGGTTACCAGCACGGTGCGTGAATCCTTTTCCGCCAGAACCAGCGGGCGAATCACAGACATGACACGCCGCTGCACATCGAGCATGGTTTCCCCGTTGGGGGTCGCGGCCATGGAGCGCTGGTCGTTCCAGTGCCGCCATTCGGGCAGCTTGTTCAGCACGTCCCAGGTCGAGCCCGACCACGCGCCGAAATCCACCTCGTCCAAAGCAGCCTCGGTCTGCACCGCCATGCCCCCTTGGGCCTTGGCGATGGCGGCAGCGGTTTCCTGCGTCCGCTCGCGCGGGCTGGCGATGACAGTCTCGAACCGCTCGCGCGCCATGCGCTGGCCGAGCCGCTCGGCCTGTGCCAGCCCATCCTTGCCCAGATGCACGCCGGGTTTGCGGCCGGCCAGAAACCCGCCCACATTGTCATGGGCGGCGTGACGCACCAGAAAAAGCGTTGCCGTCACTCGGCGGCACCAAGCATCGGCTCGACGGGATCGCCCGCAATAAAGCTCTCCGTGCGCCGGTGCGCTTCTTCGTCGGTGAACTGCTGCGGCGGCGATTTCATGAAATAGCTCGATGGGCCAACCAGCGCGCCGCCAATGCCGCGATCCAGCGCCACCTTGGCGCAACGCACCGCGTCGATCACCACGCCAGCAGAATTGGGCGAATCCCACACTTCAAGCTTGAGCTCGAGATTGAGCGGCACGCCGCCAAAGGTCGTGCCTTCCAGCCGGATATGGGCCCATTTGCGATCGGTCAGCCATGGCACGTGGTCGCTTGGCCCCACATGAACGTCGCCTTCGGCCAGGGGAATGTCGAGCTGGCTGGTGACGGCCTGCGTCTTGCTGATCTTCTTGCTCTGCAGCCGCTCGCGCTCGAGCATGTTGAGAAAATCGGTATTGCCGCCGAAATTGAGCTGGTAGGTGCGGTCGAGCCGCACGCCCCGATCACGGAACAGGTTCGCCAGCGTGCGGTGGACAATGGTTGCGCCCACCTGCGACTTGATGTCGTCGCCAACAATGGGCAGCCCCGCATCGGCGAAGCGCTTTTCCCATTCCGGCTTGGAGGCGATGAACGCCGGGATGCAGTTGACGAAGCCACAGCCGGCCTTGAGCGCCTGCTCGGCATAAAACTGGGTGGCTTCCTCCGAGCCCACGGGCAGGTAGGACACTAGAACATCGACGCCGCTGCGCCGCAATTCCTCGGCCACATCAACCGGCTCGCCCGGCGCTTCGTCCACCACATCCACCAGATATTTGCCGATGCCGTCCAGCGTCGGTCCGCGCCGCACGGTCACCCCGATCGGCTCCACCTCGGCAAAGCGATGCGTGTTGTTGGGTTGAGCATAGATGGCTTCAGCCACGTCGCGCCCCACCTTGGAAGCGGCAACGTCGAAGGCGGCAGCCACCTCGATGTCCCCGACATGGTAGCCACCGAGGTTGACATGCATTAGTCCAGGCACGGGTTCGTTGCCATCGGCGTCGCGGTAATAGGTCAAGCCCTGAACCAGCGAAGAGGCGCAGTTACCAACGCCCACGATGCCGATACGCACTTTCCGTCCTGTCATGCAAACACTCCGCTCGTTCAACTCTGTGGGGCCAACGGCACCCCTCAAGCTTTGTTCCTGCTCAACGCATTGGAGAACACGCCCATGCTGGTCTATGGCGATCTGGAACGAGGCGAGGATGCATCGGCTATCGTGGGAGACATCGTCGGGCAAATAGCCTCTTGTCAAGCGCTGGTCGGCCTCCATCGTCACCAGAGCCTTGTTGCGCTCTTCATTCGAGCCGGCGAACTGGTGCAGGGCACACTCGACAAACGGTTCCATCACATCGGCCAAGACGAGATCGGTGCATTACAAAAAGCCGGGGCAGGGCTCCTTCTTTCTCTTGCCGAGGCAGTCGGGCGATCCTGGACAAGCGGCTACGCGACCGAGCCGCTGCCCACCGGCCTTGCGCCCCACCTCGA
>CAKTFF010000172.1 GCA_934553185.1 uncultured Devosia sp. | reverse complement strand
CTACGCCTGTGGTTTCGCGGCGAAAGCGACGCGATGATCGTGCAGGGATTGATGGCCCTGCTGTTTGCGCTTTATTCGGGCCGAACGGCCCCCGAGATTGCGGCCATCGATGCAGGTGCCGTGTTCGACCAGTTGGGGCTGCGTCGGCACTTCACGAGCCAGCGGGCCAATGGCCTCTTTGCCATGAACCACCGGATCCAGACAGAGGCGCAGGCGCATCTGGCACGGTCGTGCTAGAGCTGCGGCCCATTCCGTATGGCATCGAAGTCCGCTGCCTCGTCGAAGTCGCGAAGGTCGCGCGCGGGACAGCTTAAGGTGGGCGCTTGCCACAGCATGGTTCGGGCGCCCCCATCGCCGGACAGCGCCGCTAAAGCCGCAAAGTGGTGCCGGGCAAAAACGGCCGGAGGCATGGGTGGACCGCCATCCTCGGACACCGATGCCGCCAGGTCGGTGTGACCAAGGCCGATGAGGTCACTAAGATGCCGCGGCCGCACGAACGGCATATCGGCGAGGCACACCATGACGGCGTCTGCTCCACCCTTCTGTGCTGCAGCCACACCGAGGCGCAGCGAACTGGATTGGCCTGCCATGCTGTCGCGGTTGGCCACCACGCTGAAGCCGCGCTGGCGAAAAAGCTCGGCAAGCGCACCATTTTCGGCCCGGCAGACGGCGATGCGGCCGGCTAGATCCATGCTGGCAATGGTGTCGGCGATGTGGGCGGCAAGCGGCTGACCCTGAAGGGGCGCCATGAGCTTGTCTCCATCGCCAAAGCGCCGCGACAACCCCGCCGCAAGAACGATGGCGAAAATCGAGCCCGTCATCCGTCAAGGCGCATGCGGGCGTCGGTGATTTCGCCCAGCACGGACACGGCGAGAGCCGAAGCTGTCCGCGTTGGCCCGAACAATCCGATCGGACCCCGCAGGCGCGCCAGCCGATCTTGATTGACGCCCGCATCGGCGAGGCGCGCAAGGCGGGCGGCATGGGTGCGCCGGCTGCCCAAAGCGCCAAGGTAGAACGGCTCGTATTGAAGCGCAGCCTCCAGCAATCGCGTCTCCTTGGACCGATCGTGAAGCAAAAAAACCACGGCGGTGAACGGATCGACGGGGAGCGTAGGCAGAGCCGTCCCGGCCACGGACACCACCTCGGCACCCGCCGCACGGGAAAAGCCGGCGCTGCTGTCGCCCGTGGCAAAGGCCTCTACCGGCAGGCCTGCAGCCTTGCCGAGCCGCGTCAAGGCCACAAGCTCGGGCCCTTCGCCGATCAACACGAGGCGCGTCAGCGGATGGTAGTGCCGAACAAAGCGGCTTCGACGCCACTCCGAGCGGGCCCGCGCCGGGGACAAAGGCGACAGCTCGGCACTCGACTGTTGGGGGCAGAAGGCGAGAGAGAAGACTTGACGCGCTTTGATATGCTGCCGCGCGGTCTCGACCATTTGTGGATCGGGCCGCACATGCACGAGAATGTCGATGCCGCCCCCACAGGGCAGTTGAATATCGAGGAAAGGTGAGCCTTCCCCAAACCGCAGAGTGACATCCCGACCCCCTTCGATTGCGGCAATGGCTTCGCTGGCAACCGCCGCTTCGACGCAGCCGCCCGAAACATAGCCGCAAAAGCGCCCATCGGCGAGCACGGCCATTTGCGCGCCGATGCTGCGCGGCGCGCCACCGATAACCCCGGTTATGGTCAGGAGCGCTCCGGCAATGCCGTCGGCATGACCCAGCGCAAGCAGGTCGAACACGGATTGGGGATCGTCGGGATCAAGGCCGGTATCGGTCGGCAACACAAAGGAGGGTGCCTCCAGCGTGGGAAAAAACCCATCCATGTTCTTGTTCTCGGTGCTGGCCGCGAGGGACTGCCGTCCCGGACAAACCGGGGCGGCTGTGATGGCAAAGGAACAAAGGGGAGGCCCGGTTCGTTCCGCCACGGAGCAGCACAAGGACATGTTGAGGATGGACCAAGTCGCAACGCCCAGCCCAGCGGGCACGATTCCGCTTGAGCTCACCATCAATGGCAAGCCCGTGACAACCAGTGTCCAGCCCTGGACGACACTGCTCGACCTTCTTCGTGGCCCGCTTGGGCTGACCGGCACCAAGAAGGGCTGCGATCACGGCCAGTGTGGAGCCTGCACGGTTCTGATCGATGGCAAGCGCATCAATGCCTGCCTCGTACTCGCCGTCACCAAGCCCGGCGCAACGGTCACGACCATCGAGGGTCTGGCCCAGGGCGATGAGCTTCACCCCATGCAGACGGCCTTCATCGAACATGACGCCTTCCAGTGCGGCTATTGCACGCCCGGGCAGATCTGCTCTGCGGTGGCGTTGGTGGAAGAGGGCAAGGCCCACTCGCGCGAGGACATCCGCGAACTGATGAGCGGCAACATCTGTCGCTGCGGCGCCTACAGCAATATCGCTGACGCCATCGAGGACGTTTTGGCACGTGAGGCAACGCCATGAAGCCCTTTGCCTTCGTTCGGGCCGAAAGCGTAGCGGAAACCGTGTCCGTGCTTGCCGGCGACAGCGCGGCCCGGATCATTGCCGGTGGCACCAATCTGGTCGACCTGATGAAATATGATGTGGAGGCGCCCTCCACGGTGGTGGATATCAGCGGCCTCGCGCTGCGCGATATCCGGATCGACGCCCAAGGTTCGCTGTATCTGGGTGCCCTCGCGACCAATGCGGACACCGCCTACCATCCCGAGGTCAGCGCACGGTTCCCCCTCCTCGCCAGTGCCATTCTTGCGGGCGCCTCACCGCAATTGCGCAATGCGGCAACCAATGGCGGCAATCTCCACCAGCGGACACGCTGCTACTATTTCTATGATCCCTCGACGCCGTGCAACAAGCGCAGTCCCGGTTCGGGCTGCGGCGCCATTGACGGCGTCAACCGCATCCACGCCATTCTCGGCACCAGCCCCCATTGCATCGCGACGCACCCGTCCGACATGTGCGTGGCACTGGCGGCGCTTGATGCCGTAGTGCATGTGACGGGGCCGGAGGGCGATCGCGACATCCGCTTCGGTGATTTCCATCGCCTGCCCGATGGCCATCCCGAGCGCGACAACACCCTCGCCGCCGGCGAGATGGTGACCGCCATTTCCGTACCGCCTGCCGATTTCGGCGCCAACCACACCTATCTCAAGCTCAGGGACCGGCAGAGCTATGCCTTTGCCCTGGTTTCGGTGGCGGCCCTGCTCCGGATCGAAGACGGGATGATCGGCGAAGCACGCGTGGCGCTGGGCGGCGTGGCGCACAAGCCATGGCGCCGGCGGGATGTTGAGCGCGCCATGACCGGCCTACCGGCGGACAGGACAACATTTGACCGTTTTGCCACCCAGTTGCTCGATGGCGCCCGCGGCTTTGGCCACAATGATTTCAAGATCGATCTGGCCCATCGTGCCATCGTCCGGGCGCTGGAGCAGGCTGCCGCGGGCACGCCGCAGAAGCAAACCCACAAGGTGGTGCTGTGATGAGCGACAACGCAACCCAGATCGGCAAGCCGCGCAACCGCGTCGATGGCCGGCTCAAGGTTACCGGCCAGGCCAGATATGCCGCCGAACATGACGCACCGGGGCTTCTGCATGGCTATGTCGTGCCCAGCACCATCGCCGCTGGCCGGATCATCGACATCGATTGTGTTGCCGCGCGCGCTTACCCCGGCGTCGTCGACGTCTTCACCCATGAAACCAAGCAAGACGTGTCGTGGTGGGATCGCGACTGGGCCGACGACACGGCGTCACCCGGTCACCCGTTCCGCCCCCTGCATAGTGACCGTATCCTGTTCGATGGCCAGCCGGTGGCCCTGGTGGTGGCGGATAGTTTTGAAGCCGCCCGCGATGCCGCCTCGCTGATCGAGGTCTTCTACGATGTCGAGCCGCACGAAACCGAACTCGATACGCTGCTCGACCAGCGCTACGTGCCCAAGAAAAAGCGCAACAACATCAAGCCGCCGCCCAAGCCGCGGGGCGATGTGAACAAGGCCTTCAAGGCCGCACCGAACAAGGTCGAAAACAGCTACTCGCTCGCGCCGGAGCACCACAACCCGATGGAGCTGTTTGCCTCCACGGTGATCTACCAGGACGACAAGCACCTCACCATCTACGATAAGACACAGGGACCACAGAACTCGCGCGACTATGTTGCGCAGGTGTTTGGGCTCAAGCCCGACAATGTCGTCGTGCTCAATCCCTTTGTTGGTGGGGCGTTCGGTGCCGCCCTGCGGCCGCGCCACCAGTTGTTCCTGGCGGTGATGGCGAGCCTCAAGCTCAAGCGCTCCGTGCGCGTCGAGGTCAGCCGCCGCGACATGTTCTATATGGGCTATCGACCCACCATGGTGCAAACCGTGGCCCTGGCCGCCGATGCCGACGCCAAGCTCGAGGCCGTGCGGCACGACGTGGTGCAGTCGACCTCCCAATTCGAAGACTACCAGGAAGTGGTGGTCAACTGGTCGGGCCTGGCCTATGCGGTGCCCAACACTGAACTGACCTATGGCCTGGTTCAGGTGCATACCGACACCCCCGGCGACATGCGCGCGCCCGGCGCGGCGTCGGGTGTTTATGCGCTTGAAACGGCGATGGACGAGTTGGCCTATACAGCCGGCATTGATCCGCTGGACCTGCGGCGCCGCAATTTCAGCCTGCGCGACGAGGATGGCGACAAGGAATTCACCAGCAAGGCGCTCGGCGCATGCTATCGCCAGGGTGCCGAGACGTTCGGCTGGGATGCGCGCAAGGCGGAACCGCGCTCGATGCGCGAGGGCCGCGAACTGATCGGCTACGGCATGGCGGGGGGCGTGTGGGACGCCCAGGTCGCGCCAACCCAGGCCCGGGTCACGCTCGACGCCCAGGGCAAGCTCGACGTTTATGTTGCAACATCGGACATCGGCACCGGGACCTATACCGTTCTGTCCCAGATTGCCGCCGAACAGTTCGGCCTTCCGCTCGACAATGTCACTGTGCACTTAGGCGACTCCCGCCTGCCCAAGGCCTATGTCGAGGGCGGCTCCGTTACCGCCGCGTCCTCGGGCATGGCCATTGTGCTGGCCTGCACGCAGATCAAGGAAACGCTGTTCAAGAAGTCCGGCTTCCGGCGCTTCGAGGGCATCGACCCTGCCGATGTGGTGTTTCTCGATGGTAAGGTCACGCTCAAGCAGCAGCCCAATGATCCGGCGACCCTGGCCACCATGATCGAGGGCACCGGCATGTCCAGCATCGAGGCTTTGGGCAAAGCCGGACCGGACACCAAGCAGATGCTGAAATATATCAGCTACACCCATTCGGCCGTGTTCGTCGAAGTGGGGGTGGACGAGGACCTGGGCGTGGTGCGCATCAAGCGCGTGGTCAGCGCCATTGCGGCGGGCCGCATTCTCAACCCCAAGACTGCGCGCAGCCAGATCCTGGGTGGCGTCGTCATGGGCATCGGCATGGCGCTGCACGAAGAAAGCCTGTGGGACCACGGCACGGGCCGCATCATGAACCCCAATCTTGCCGAATATCATGTGCCGGCGCATGCCGACATCGAGGA
>CAKTFF010000171.1 GCA_934553185.1 uncultured Devosia sp. | reverse complement strand
AGCACTGGCCCTGCGCGATGTGGCAGGACGCGTTTTCGTCGTAGAGCGTGTTGAAGAACAGGATGCCCGAGGCCGAGATGGGTGACGAATGGGGCACCAGCGCTACTTCGCCCAACCGGCGGCCACCCTCGTCGGTGTCGAGCACCGTGTTGAACAAGTCGCCGTTCTTGGATGCCTTGAACTCCACGAGCCGCCCGCCTTCAAAGCGCGCCTGCATGTCCTCAATCAAAGCGCCATTGTGCGACAGCGGCTTGGTGCCGGCGACATAACCATCGACGCGCAGCTTGTGCGGCGTTGTGAACACTTCCTCGGTTGGAATGTTTGGGTTGCAGGTGATGCCGTTCTTGGCTTCCGACGCGCCGCCCTTCCAGCGATGGCCATCGGCAAGACCGACGGTGAGGTCGGTGCCCGGTCCAGTATATTTGAGAGCCGAGAAGGACTTGCCATTGAGCCAGGTCCAGCGGCGCTTGAGGTTGGCGTTGTGCTCTTGCCAGGCAGCAATTGGGTCGTCCTGATCCACGCGCGATGCCTTGAAGATGGCGTCGGCCAGCTTGCCCACTGCCTCTTCCTCGTTGTCATCGGGAAACACCAGCTTGGCCCAGGCGGCCGTGGGGTAGGAAACGATGTTCCAGTTGATGTCAAAGCCGGTGATCAGCTGCAAGGCCGGTTTGTAGGCAGCCGAATTGGCGCGCATGGCACGCGACACCTTGTCGGGGTCCTGCCCGGCCAACATCATGGGGTTCTCCCCGGCAATGGCAAGCCGGGCAGCATTGTTCTTGAACGCGTCGGCCATCCCCGAATAAAGCCAGCCTGCGGCCTTGTCGAAGCTTTCGGCATTGGCGTGGTTGTAGCGGGCAAGGGTCGCCTCCTCATCCGAATAGAGGGTGGTGACGAGCCCGGCACCAGCCTTATAGGCATGCTCGGTGATGCGACGGACCAGCGGCGCTGCCGCCATCGGCGCGGTCATCACCAGGTCCTGGCCTTCGGCGAGCTGCAGGCCCACCTTGATGGCAACCTGGGCGAGCTTGTCGAGCTTGACGGGATCGATGGGGGAGGAAGTCATGCGAGCGAGCGCCTCTTCTTGAATCGGTTGCTTGACCCTAGCGCCGGACCGGGATCAGCGCCACCCGCAAGAAAAACGAAGATGGTTTGACCTGGATCAAGGGACGGAGAGGACGCATCTGCAAAACCTGTGCGCACCAGCCACAGGAGCCGCACCATGATCCTTTTAGCCATTCCCTGCCTCTTCGCCGCCTTTGCCCTGGCCGTCGGCTACGGCACGTGGACCACGCGCGGGCTCTAGCAAGGCTTCAGCGGCCCAACAGACGCAAAAATGACACGCGGCGCCGCATTCCGATGCGACGCCGAAAAACGCGTTGGCAAAATAGAGCGCCTTGGATAGAAGCAGCGGGCGCTTTGTCACGAACCAGGGAGGCGTTGTATGGCAGTGTTGATCATCCGACTCCCCGGCGGCGAGATGCGCCGCTAGGCTTCCCGCGCCGCGTTGACCGTTCGGCTCCGCACGCGACACGTCTCTCACAGCCCCACAAGTCTCATGCTGACCATGTCACGCGCTTGCGGCTGTGCCTTCCCTTTCTGAACCGAGGCCGGCTGTCGTAACGGGCGCCGGACAATCATCATGAGTCGCAAAAAGTTCGACTTCAGTGCCGACGCTTATCGCAATGTGCTCGGCTTCACCTTCCGCCACTGGGCAGGCCGTCCTGGCTTGATAACGCTGATCTGCATTCTGGTCATCGCCTCCACCCTGGCTGAAGTGATGATCCCCGTCTTTTCCGGGCAGATCGTTGACGCCATCGCCGGGGGTGACGCTTCGGCTTCGTTCCAGGCCTGGCAGGCCTTTCTTGTTGTGGTCGGATTAGGCGTCTTTGGCGTGGCCATGCGCTTTTTCATCTTCCAGGGGATCATCCGGCTGACCATCAGGATGATGGCTGACATCGCCAACAACGGCTTCTACCGCGTGCAGCGTTTTTCGTCCGACTGGCACGCCAACAGCTTTGCCGGATCAACCGTGCGCAAGATCACGCGCGGCATGTGGGCGCTCGACTCCCTCAACGACGTCGTGCTGGTGGCGCTCTTGCCCTCCGTGATCATGCTGGTGGGCGCAACGGTGATCCTGGGGTCCTACTGGCCCGTCATGGGTCTGGTTGTGGGGCTTGGCTCGTTGATCTATGTCGGGGTAACGGTCGCTCTTTCCATGGGCTACGTGTCGCCGGCCGCGAGCCTCTCCAACGCCTGGGACACCAAGCTGGGCGGCGCACTGGCCGACGCGGTCAGCTGCAACTCGGTGGTCAAGGCATTTGGCGCCGAGGGGCGTGAGGAAACCCGGCTTAACGGTGTCCTACAGAAGTGGGACCATCGAACCCGCCGCACCTGGAAGCGCGGCACGCTGAGCGGCACGATCCAGGGCTTCATGATGATCTCCATGCAGGCAGGCATTCTGGGCACGGGCCTGCTGATGTGGCAGCAGGGACTGGCGACGCCGGGTGACATCACCTTCGTGTTGGCCATGTTCTTCGTGCTGCAGGGCTATTTACGCAATGTGGGTCAGGATATCCGCAATCTGCAGCGCGCCATCAATGACATGGAAGAACTTGTCGCTCTCGACAAGATGCCCTTGGGCGTCGAGGACAAGGCCGGCGCCAGCCCCATCGCGATCAGCAAGGGCGAAATCGTCTTTGACCACGTCACCTTCCAGTATGGCGCGCATCCGACGCCGCTTTATCGCGACTTCTCCGTCCGGATCGCGCCGGGCGAGCGGGTGGGCCTTGTTGGCCATTCGGGCTCGGGCAAGACCACCTTCGTCAAGCTGATCCAACGCCTTTATGATGTTCAGCAGGGCACGATCAGCGTTGATGGCCGCAACATCGCCGATGTCCAGCAATCGAGCCTGCGTGGGCAGATCGCCATCGTGCAGCAGGAGCCGATCCTGTTTCACCGCACGCTTGCCGAAAACATTGCCTATGCCCGGCCCCAGGCCACGCGCGCCCAGATCGAAGAAGCGGCACGCCAGGCCAATGCGCATGACTTCATCCTCAACCTGCCCAAGGGCTATGAAACGCTGGTCGGCGAACGTGGGGTGAAGCTGTCGGGTGGTGAGCGGCAGCGCGTTGCCATCGCTCGGGCCTTTCTGGCCGATGCGCGCGTGCTGATCCTTGATGAAGCCACCTCGAGCCTTGATAGCGAAAGCGAGGTGCAGATCCAGGAGGCCATGGAGCGGCTGATGGTGGGCCGGACGACCCTGGTTATCGCGCACCGGCTCTCCACGGTCCGCGCGCTTGATCGTCTCCTTGTGTTCGACAAGGGGCGCATCGTCGAGGAAGGCGACCATGCCCGGTTGATCAACCTTCAGGGCGGCATCTATCGCCGGCTGTTTGAACGCCAGGCGCTGGAACTGACGAAGGGCTTAGTGGTGGCATAGGGAGCTCGTTCCCGAGCAGGAATGAGTCTATTGCCCCCACATCGCCGAACGATGCCTTCGGCGCAGACGCGATGGCGGTGAACAGGGCGACATCTATATTGGCGGGCAACACAGGATGCCCGCCATGATCGACACCTCCGTTCAAACCAACGTTAAATCTCTGCCCCTCCTGCCGCTGACCACCACTTTGGGTCCGGTCCATCTGGCGGTAACCGACCGCGCTCGGGGGCTGTCCATCTGGCAGGACGTGGTCGGCCTTGAGCTTATGTCCGAAAAGGGCAATGAACTGGTGCTTGGCGCTGGTGGCAAGCCGCTGATCGTCCTCCAAACCGGTGCTGTGCGTTCATCGGTACCCCGCAGCATCGGCCTTTATCATGTGGCCATTCACGTGCCCAGCCGCGCCGACTTGGCGCAATTGGCGGTGCGGGCCTTGCAGCGCAACGTGCGCATCTCGCCCACCGATCACCTGGTCAGCGAAGCCATCTACCTTTGGGACCTTGATGCCAACGGCATTGAGATCACCTTCGAAACGCCGTGGCGCGGCACCTTGGGCGATCCTGATAAAGGCCAAACCTATGCGGTGACCGTAGAGGGCAATTCTCACTCCGGTCGCGAGCCCATCGACCTTGACGGACTGCTTGCAGAATTGGGCAGCGCGCCTGTTCTTGCCAGCCGCATGCCGGCGGGGACGCGCATCGGCCATGTGCATGTCCATGTTGCCGACCTTGGGGCATCCATGCACTTCTACCGCGATGTGATCGGTTTTGCCGGGTTCCTGCTGATCCATTCGTTCGGCATGGGCGACGTGGGGCTCGACTACATGCCCCATACCATCGCCTTCAACATCTGGTCAGGCCCCAATGCCCGGCTTCCAGCTTCGGGATCGGCCGGCCTGCTCTGGTTCACCATCGTTCTCCCCGATCAGGCGACACTGGAAGGTGTGCGGTCGCGTCTGAGCAAGGCCGGCGCACAGTGGCACGAGATCGAAGGCGGCATCGAAACGCAGGACCCTTCGGGCAATCGCCTGCAACTTTTGCTGGCCTAGCTTCCGTTGTCGCAACTAACATGTTAGTTCTCCCTCACGTCAGGGGAGAACATTCATGCGGGCAGTGTCGTGCGCGGCTCCGGGACAATTGGCGTTGATTGAGGTCGATCCGCCAGCGCTCCGTGAGGGGTGGGCGCGGGTCGCTATCAGCCATGTCGGCATCTGTGGCACCGACTACCATATCTTTGAAGGCAAGCACCCCTTCCTCCAATATCCCCGCATCATGGGCCACGAGCTCAGCGGCGTGGTGCGCGACCGCAATGGCGCTGCCGGGCTTGCTGATGGCGACGCCGTGATCATCAACCCCTACCTGTCCTGTGGCCACTGCCCGGCCTGCCAAGAGGGCAAGAACAATTGCTGCGAAACGCTGACCGTTCTGGGCGTGCATGGCGACGGCGGCATGACCGACGAGATCGTTGTTCCGCAAGAAAATCTCTACAAGGCCGAGGGCCTCAGCCTGCGCGATGCGGCCATGGTAGAATTTCTAGCCATCGGCGCTCATGCCGTACGCCGCACCGAACTGCGTCCGGGCGCGCGCGTGCTGGTGGTGGGCGGCGGGCCGATCGGGCTGGGCGCGGCCTTCTTTGCCCGGATTGCTGGCGCGGAAGTCACCATCTTGGACGCTGCCAAAGACAAGCTCGAAACGGCACGCAGCTTCGGCTTCGGCGCTTTTGCTCTTGAGGAACGCACAGGCGACCGGTTCAAAGAGGTTATGAGCAGTGGCTTCGATGCGGTGCTGGACGCCACCGGCTCCATCGCAGCGATGACTGATGCGGTGGTCTACTGCCGCAACGGCGGGGCACTGACGCTGGTCGGCGTTGCCAAGGGCACGCTGGGCTGGGAAGATCCCGAGATCCACCGGCGCGAGTTGACGATCAGAGCATCGCGCAATGCCTCGCGCGACGATTTTGACCATGTCATCGACGGTATCCGCAACGGCGCCATTCCCACCGACCAGCTTGCAACGCACCAGACGCGTCTCGAAGACGTGCCGCGCGATTTGCCCATCTGGGCGCAGAACCGCACCGGGTTGATCAAGGCGATCATCGCCCTTTAGGCAGGCAG
>CAKTFF010000170.1 GCA_934553185.1 uncultured Devosia sp. | reverse complement strand
AGACTGCCCCGATAGGCGGTTTTTTCCACCACCAGCAGCATGTCGGGGAAAAGGAGAAAGTTGATCAGCCCGACAAGGGCAAAAGCAAAGCCAATGGCGGTCAGACCGCCCAGCATGGCGGCGCCACCCCGATGCCTGAACAGCGCCAGTCCGGCGGCAAACAACAAAAGGGGGGCAATCAGTTGCGGCAGGACCTGCCAGGACGCTTCGCCAATGGCGGAGATCGGCTGGCAGCGGGCGCCACCCAGTGGCTCCAGCAGCGCCCAGAAGTCGCTGCCCCAGCCGGGCGGAACCGAGCACGTTGTTTGCAGCCACACAAAGCCCGCACCCGCGGCTGCCAAGGCCAGCGCGGCCAGTATCAGGAGCCCGGCAGTGATTCCCGCAGGACGATACAGCAAGCCAGCGGCAGCAAGAGCAAGCGCGCTCAGGCCGGACGACACAAACATCGGCAAGGGGAGAACAGCGCCAAAGGGAAGAATGGCCGAAAGGATGGCGAGGTAGAACAGGCCCAACGCCAAGGGCCGTAGCAGCATGTCCACGCAACCTCCCACGCCGGCATCTTCGCCGGATGGCCGCGCCGTTGCTGCAGACTTACAGGGACCGACGGGTTAAATCAAATTGCGATAGTTTGGCGGGACGGCCTGAGCGGCCCCGCCAATGTTTGTTGATCACGCCACGAGGGTGATATCAGCAAGGCTCACTGAAGGCGTGCCGATAAAGGTCGCAACCAGCACGCTGCCGCCCGGCAGGCCACCATCGGCATCGTAATGGAGGCTCGTGGTGGTGGCGTTATCCTGAACCAGGATGAACTGGCCATGCTCGGTTTGAAGCGGGTCGGCATTTGCGGGCTTGGACGCGTCGAACACCAGATAGTCCGACGGCAGCGCCGCGCCAGCTTGGAGATCGAGGCCAAAGCCGCTGACCGAAATGGCAATCTTGTCGTCGCCAGAGCGGAAGTCACGCACCACATCGGAGCTTGCGGCGTCTGCGGTTTCAAACACGAACGTGTCCGAGCCACCATTGCCCACCAGGTCGTCATGACCGGCCTTGCCATTGATGATGTTGTCGCCGGCGCTGCCGGTGATCTTGTTGTTGAGATCATTGCCCGTGCCGCGAACGGCGGAGCCGAACATGGAGAGGTTTTCCACATTGGCCGAGAGCGTGTAATCCACCGAAGCAAGCACGATGTCGTTGCCCTCGTTGGCGTTTTCCACGACCTGGTCGCCGGTCTGGTAAACCGAGTAGGTGTCGTTGCCATCGCCGCCATACAGCGTATCGGCTGCGCCGCTCTTGTAGTCGGCATCGGTGCCGGTATCGCCGATCAGATGATCGTTGCCTTCACCGCCCCACAGGGTGTCCTTGCCCGTGCCGCCGATCAGTCGATCATCGCCGATGCCACCGGACAATTCGTCGTTGCCGCCCAATCCGTTGAGGACGTTGTTGCCGGCGTCGCCGAGGAGCTTGTCCTTGTAGGCCGAGCCGGTCACGTTTTCGATGGAGGTGAAAACATCTCCCTGCGCATCCCCGCCCTGGGCAAGGCCGGTCTCGAGGTTAACCGTCACACCTGCGCAGGAATCTTCATAGGTGATGGTGTCGGTGCCTTCGCCGCCATTAAGCTTGTCGGCGCCCGCACCGCCATTAAGAAGGTCGTTGCCGGTGCCGCCGTTGAGAACGTCCCTGCCCTTCTTGCCGATCAGGGTGTCGCCCGCGCCCAGGCCGTCGAGCTGATCATTGCCGTAGGTGCCAACCAGAGTATTGGCCTGGTCGTCGCCGGTTTGCACTTTCGGAGACGTGAAATACGTCACCAGTTGCTTGATGAGATGAATGAAAAACATGTGCCCTCAATACATTTTTAACTGCATTGCTCTGTATCGGGCGGCTTTTCGACCTTGGCAAAGACTTGGGTCGTTAACTGTTAAAGCTAACCATTAATGCGGTAAATGCTGCCCTTTCCCCAGCCTACGCGTAAGAGAACAGCGGGCGCGAGCGCATCTGCCATGAACAAATCACCGTTGTGAGCACGGGTACCTGCGATCCATAAAGATGTGGCAACAGCACGGGAGATAGCATTGACCACTCGCGACATCACCTTGGGCACCGTAGCGGAAGGCAAGCCAATCCTGCTGACCGGGGCTGCGGGCTTTATCGGCTTCCACACGGCCAAGGCTTATCTGGAAGCCGGGCTCGAAGTGGTCGGGTTCGACAACGTCAATGACTATTACGATCCCCAGCTCAAGCATGACAGACTCGACATTCTGGGCAAGTATCCCGGCTTCACCTTCGTCAAGGGCGACCTGGCCGATCAGGAGGCGGTGGATGGCGTGTTCCAACGCTATCAGCCCAACCTGGTGATCAACCTGGCCGCACAGGCCGGCGTTCGCTACTCGGTGGAAAACCCGCGCGCCTATATCAGCTCCAATATCGACGGGTTTCTCAACATCCTCGAAGCCTGCCGCAACTTTGGCGTCAAGCACCTGGTCTACGCGTCCTCATCGTCCGTTTATGGCATGAATGCTAAGGTGCCGTTCTCGGAGGAAGACGGCGTCGATCATCCCGTCAGCCTTTATGCCGCAACCAAGCGCACCAATGAGTTGCTGGCGCACAATTATGCCCACCAGTTCAAGTTCCCCGTCACGGGCCTGCGGTTCTTTACCGTCTATGGGCCATACGGCCGTCCTGACATGGCTTATTTCTCGTTCACCAAGAATATCCTCGAAGGCAGCCCCATCACCGTTTATCGCGACGGCACGCTGGAGCGCGATTTCACCTATGTCGACGACATCGTCGAGGCGCTGGTGCGCATCGGCGAAGTTCCCGCCGAGCCCGATGCCAAATTCGATGCCACTGAAAACGGTACGCCATCGACCTCAAGCGCGCCCTACCGTGTCTACAATATCGGCAACAACCAGAGCGAGACGGTCAACGCCCTGATCGGGGCCATCGAGCGCTCCACCAATGCCAAGGCGGTCCGCATCGAAAAGCCGATGCCGATGGGTGACGTCGAGAAGACCTATGCCAATGTGGACAAGCTAATGGCCAAGGTTGATTTTTCGCCTGCCACCAAGCTCGAAGATGGCATTGCCAAGTTCGTTCATTGGTATCGCAGCTACTACAATTGAGACGCCAAAACAAAAAGGCCCGCACGAAGCGGGCCTTTTTGTTGAATGATGCAATGGATCAGGGTGTCGTCGGGCTGATGCTGCCTGAGGCAAATTCATCCTCTACGCTCGATTCAGCGATCGTTCCGAATGAATAGCTGTAGGCGCCATTGGCGCTTGGATCACCGATCGTCTCGCCGGCACCGGCATTGCCAACACCCGAACTGCCGTTGACGGTGAAGGGCGCGCCTGCGGAGGCCGAGTTGAAGCTGAAGCCACCAGCGCCACCTTCGCCGAGAGCTGCGGTGGCTGCATCACCCGAGCCTGCCGCAAAAGAGGTGAGGAAGTCGATATCGGTGACTTCGCTGACAACCAGCAGGATGGGTTCTGCGACGTCCGGATCTTCGGCCGAAAGGTCAGCAACAGCCCGGCCAAACGCGGCGCCAATTGCCATCTTCTGTTCGGGCGTTGCCGAAGCCAGAAGCGTTTCGATGTTGCCTGCAGCCGCTGGGTCGGCAATCAGAAGGTCATAGGCAGCCTGTTCCAGCGTCGCCCCGCCAGCGGGGTAAAGGCTGAGATCGATCAGCGGCGTTGCAGCAGTGTCGGCCGCAGCGGCAGTCTCTGCCGGAGCCGCGTCCTGCGCCGATGCGACGCCGATCTGCGTGGCAAGACCGGCCAGAACGACACTGCCGATCATCATGGTCTTGAAACTGGCGTTCAGGATTGCGCTTCGCATTGGAGATACTCGGTTTAACGGTCTGTTGACCACAGTCACATTTGAACGCCTACCGGTCAACCAAGTTGCACGGCTGTTGCTGAACAAGGTTACCGGCAGTCCCGCCAAGGCGAGGGACGGCCGGTACTTAACTTAGTCGACCAACGCGACCGGCGTATTGGTCACGTTGCGGCCGGCGATCACGGCATTGTTGCCCACGGTCACCACCGAGTTGAATACGTCCAGAACCTTGAGCACTTCTACGCTGTCCGCGTTGGAGATATAGATGACGTCGCCGTCACGCATCTCGAACTCCTTGGCATAGAAGAAGCTTGCCGGGTCCGCAAAGTTGGCGCGGAACACGGTCGGGATCGAGTGCTGGTTGGCCGGGAAGGCGCTCAGGTCAACGCCGATCGACTGCAGCGTGGCGCGGCTTTCGATGCGATACAGGAACACTTGGCGCGGATCGGCGCGGCCATCGAGCAGCCCACCGGCCTTGGCAACGGCGCGGTCGAGCTGGATGCTTTCGGCACCGAAGTCGAACTCGCCGGTCAGGCCCGTTGAACCGAAGGCGGTGAAGACGCGCTTTTCGGAGCTGACAAAGACCACGTCGCCGGGACGGAGGAAGATGTTCTCCTGGCTGCGGTCGATCAACTCGTTGAAGTAGATCTCGCCGGTCTGACCACCGCGGGTGATCGAAACAAAGGTTTCGAACGGAGCGGCCTTAATGCCGCCGGCACGCGCCAGGACGTCAAGAATACGATCGCCAGCTTCGTTTACGGCCAGCTTCTGAGGCGCGTTGACGTCACCAAGCACGGTGATTTCAGTCGCGGTGCGGTTGGTCAGAGAGACCACGACCTGCGGATCGATCGCGCGGTTTTCGAGCCGCGCCTTGATAGCGTCCTGCAGCTGCGGCACGGATAGGCCGACAGCGTTGACGGTACCGGCAAACGGCACGGTGACGACGCCTGACGCATCCACGGCCTGAGCCGGGAAGGTCACGTAGTTACCGGCAGTGCCGCCGCCGCCTTCGGGAATGAAGAGGCCGCCGTCTTCGGATTCAAACACGGTGACCTGAACAACGTCGCCGACGCCGATCTTGATCAGGGCGGGCGAGGTCTGCCCCATGCCGAAGCTGGCATTGAGCGAACCCACCGAATAGTCGGGAATGCGGTCGAGAACGACCTGGTCGATATCGACCAGTGCATATTGCAGCGTCGAGTAAACGTCCTCGCGGGTCAGCTTGGCAGCCGCGGAACTCATGATGCGCTGATCGGTCGGACCGGAACGCGGCAGCGTCGCACAGCCAGAAAGCAGCAGCGCTGCGCCTACCAAAATAATTTGCTTAATCAATTGAACAAGCCCCAATCCTCACCGCATTTTGCTCTGCGGGAGTTAACCCGATGTAAATGGTGGCGGAAACCTTTATAGAGCGCGTTATGCGGCCTATCCGCAGCTAAAGCAACTGCACTTTAGCAACACTCCAAGACTCCTTTAGACTCTGGCCGGGGCCACGGACTTAGCCCGGCGCCAAGGAAATGGTGCTCAGGAGACCGCGATGATTGGATCCAAAACTGCTTGGGAGCGGATCCTTGCTCACCACGTGGGCGCCATGCCGCGCCAGAACATGATCGATGGGCAGACCCAGTGCCCCAAGCTCGGAGGGCCAGGTGCCCACGGGCCAGGGACCGGTTTGAAGACCCGTGCGCTCGATCAGCAGTTCCATTGTGCTCGACCATGATG
>CAKTFF010000169.1 GCA_934553185.1 uncultured Devosia sp. | reverse complement strand
TGGTGGAGGCGCCGGGTACTGCCCCCGGGTCCGAAAGGTTTATTACGATGACAGTTTATCGCCATAGCTCTTGCGAGCAATTTCTATATAGGCGCGGTGGAAGCGGGATGCAAACCCCATCGCAGATATGAACCCATATCGGTTGGAGCCGTTGGCTTCTCCAGCAAGAGGAGAGCGCGTCATGAAAGAACCGTTTGACCAGAAAGGTCCGGTGCAGCCGATCGATATCGAAGAAGCCGGAACGGCGCCGAAGCCCAAGGACGACAAACCGGCCGAAGATCCGGCACCCGAGACGGACCAGGAGCCAGGTGCGCATGGTGAAGATCACGATTGATCAAGACGGTGGCGGTTAGCCGTTCCAGATCATGCCCATGTAGACGCCGCCTGTTTCCAGCTCATCAAGCATCTGCTCGAGGTGCTTGCGCTTGGTTTCGTCCTTTTTAACCTTGTTGATCCAGAGCAGGTAATCGTTGCGCTGGTAGGGTGGTCGGGCGTCGTATTTGGCACGCAGGCCGCGTTGATCGAGCGCGTCGCGCACGAAGTCCGGCATTTCTTCGCGTTTTCGGAGAGGACGAAGGGTGGGGCTCATGAGTGGACCTCAAGGCTCAGCCGTGTGTCGCAGAGTGGGGCAGGCAAGGTAAGCTCCTTCAAAGGTCGGATCATCATTGCCGGTCGCTTTGGCGGATGGTGTCAGCAGGCAGAGCGGTATTAACCTACCGCCCAGTGCCGGTAGTGGAAAGCCCGCGCCAAGGGCAGCAGGGCGGAACGAATCGACTTAGAGTGGGACAATGCAGCCCTATCTCAAGCTTTTATCCGACATCCTAGAGCACGGCGTGGACAAGTCCGACCGGACGGGAACGGGGACGCGCTCGCTGTTTGGCTATCAGATGCGGTTTGATCTTGGCGCGGGCTTCCCGCTGCTGACCACCAAGAAGCTGCATCTCAAATCCATCATCTATGAACTGCTGTGGTTCATCCGCGGCGAAACCAATGTCCATTGGCTGCAGGAGCATGGCGTCAAAATCTGGGACGAGTGGGCTGACGAGAATGGCGATCTTGGGCCGGTTTATGGCTCGCAGTGGCGATCCTGGCCCACCCCGGGCGGCGGCCATATCGACCAGATTGCCAATGTCGTGGAGTCGATCAGGACCAAACCAGACTCGCGTCGGCACATCGTTTCGGCTTGGAACCCGGCAGAGGTGGACGAGATGGCCTTGCCGCCGTGTCACTGCCTGTTTCAGTTCTATGTGGCCAATGACAGGCTGAGCTGCCAGCTTTACCAACGGTCTGCGGATACGTTTCTAGGGGTGCCGTTCAACATCGCGTCCTATGCGCTTCTAACCCACATGGTGGCGCAAGTGACTGGGCTGGGCGTCGGCGACTTCGTTCATACGTTCGGGGACGTGCACCTTTACAGCAACCACCTGGATCAGGCGCGACTGCAACTGTTGAGGGAGCCGCGTCCATTGCCCGTGCTGAAGATCAATCCGGCCGTCCAGCGGCTGGAAGATTTCGTGTTCGAGGACTTTGCGTTCGATGGCTATGACCCTCATCCCCATATCAAGGCAGCGGTGTCGGTGTGAGCCGAAGCCTCGCCGAACTGAGCTGGATTACCGCGAGGTCTGATGAACCAGAGGCTTGCTGAGGCTGGTGTTTCAACGCCGGGGTACCTTGCGGGTGTGAAGGGCATAGTGCCACGAGGACGCAGATATGATGCTTTCCATTCGGGCCGCTTCGCGTGACGACGCCGCGCTGATCTTGCAGTTTATCAAGGACTTGGCGGCGTACGAGAAGCTGAGCCACGAGGTTCTGGCGACGGAAAGCGATATTGTGCGTGATCTGTTCGGTCCGGCACCCAAGGTGTTTTGCGAGATTGCCGAATGGGCCGGCGAGCCGGTCGGCTTCGCTCTGTGGTTCTATACTTATTCCACCTTTCAGGGACGGCACGGCATATGGATGGAGGATCTGTTCGTTAGTCCTGTCGTGCGTGGCAAGGGGATCGGCAAGGCGTTGCTGGCGCATCTGGCGCGGCGCTGCCTTGGCGAAAACCTCGGTCGGCTCGAATGGTGGGTGCTGGACTGGAACACGCCCAGCATCGACTTCTACAAGGGGCAGGGCGGGGAATTGCAGGAAGAGTGGACCAAGGTGCGGGTGAGTGGTCCGGCGCTGGAAAGGCTGGGTGCGACGTGACGATTGAGATCGCGATGATTGCGGCGGTGGCGGAAAACAACGTGATCGGCAGCAAGCAATCCATCCCGTGGCGAATACCATCGGACATGGCGTTTTTTCGCCAAACCACGATGGGCAAGCCCATCATCATGGGTCGCAAGCAGTTCGAGACGGTCGGCAAGCCGCTCAAGGGCCGCACCAATATCGTGGTGACGCGACAGGCGAACTTCCGGCCCGACGGTGTGCTGGTGTTTGGCGAGGTGGCAGAGGCCATCGCAGAGGCCAAGGTGATCGCTACGGCCGATGGCGTTGGGGAGATCATGATCATCGGGGGCGGGGAGATTTATCGTCAGATGATGGGGCAGGCGGACCGGCTTTACCTCAGCCATGTCGATCTCAGCCCGGAGGGAGACGTGTTTTTTCCCGCGATCCACCCTGAGGAGTGGACGGTGGTGGACGTGCCGGAAGTGATGCCGTCCCCGCAGGATGAGGCGAGTTACCGCGTCAAAGTGTACGTGCGGCGCCGCGCGCATTGATCGGGCGAAGGCCTTGCCTATATATGTCCTCAACGAAATGGATATGCCGAAAGGGACGTGATGCCGTGGGAGAGTAACGGAGGCGGGGGTGGCCGCAACAATAATGGCGGCCCCTGGGGGCAAGCGCCTGGTGGCGGCGGTGGCGGGGGCGGTGGCCCGCGTCGGCCTGGTGGCGGGAACACGCCCAACCTCGAAGATATTCTCAACCGCGGCCGCGATCAGTTCCGCGGCGGCGTTCCCGGCGGGCGCTGGGCGTTCATTGGTGGCGCGCTGGCGCTGGTGGCCTTTTGGGCGCTGAACTCCATCTATACGATCGATCCGCAGGAAGTGGGCGTGGAACTGCGCTTTGGCGCGCCCAAGCCGGAACTGTCGACCCCGGGCCTTCACTTTCACCTTTGGCCCATCGAGTCCGTTGAACGCGTGACAGTGACGGTGAACCAGACCACGATCGGTTCGCCTGCGGCTGCCGGCTCGCGCACCAATGGTGATGACGGGCTCATGCTGTCGGGCGACCAGAACATCGTGGATGTGCGGTTCTCGGTTTTCTGGGCGGTTTCGCAGCCGGTTGATTACCTGTTCAACGTGCGCGATCCCGAAGACATGGTGCGCAATGCCGCAGAAAGCGCGATGCGTGAAGTGGTGGGCCGCCGTCCGGCCAATGACGTGTTCCGCGACGATCAGGCCGGTATCGAAGCGCAGGTGCAGGAGATCACCCAGACCATTCTCGACTCCTACGGCCTTGGGGTTGCCGTGAGCCAGATTTCCATTGAAGGCGCGGCGCCTCCTGCTGAAGTGGCGGATGCGTTCAACGAGGTGCAGCGCGCCGAGCAGGACGAGGACCGCGTGCAGGAAGAAGCGCGCTCCTATGCCAATACGCTGTTGGGCGATGCGCGAGGCCGGGCTGCGGCCCTGCGCGAAGATGCGGCCGCCTACACCAACCGCGTGGTGCAGGAAGCAACGGGTGAAGCCGAGCGCTTCAACGCCATCTATGCCGAATATGTCAACGCCCCGGAAGTCACCCGCAAGCGGCTGTTCCTTGAAACCATGGAAGAAGTGCTTGGCGGTTCGGACAAGGTGCTGATCGAAAATGGCGACAATGGACAGGGTGTCGTGCCTTACCTGCCGCTGCCTGAACTGCGGTCTGGTGCTTCGACCAACACGACCACCACGACGACGGGGAACTAAGCCATGAACAATCGTTTGATCATCATCGGCGTCGTTGTTCTGGCCGCGCTCTACGTGTTCTTTTCCTCGATTTATGTCGTCAACGAACGCGATCAGGCGATCGTCACGCGCTTTGGGCAGATCACCGACGTGCGCACGGAGCCGGGCATCTATTTCAAGATCCCGACGGATTTTGTGGACAGCGTTCAGATCATTGAAGATCGTCTGCTGCGCCAGGACATTGCCGACCTGCGCGTGCAGGTTTCAGGCGGCGCCTTCTACGAAGTTGACGCATTCCTAACCTACCGTGTCACGGACCCACGTTTGTTCCGCGAACGCGCCCAAGGTCAGCTTGCCGTGGTGGAAGACCGCGTCGCGACGCGTTTCGCCGCCGTGCTGCGCCAGGTCTATGGCCTGCGTGAATTCAATGCGGCCCTGAGCGAACAGCGTCCGCAGATGATGCTGGAAGCACGCGACCTGATCCGTCCCGATCTCGAGCAGCTTGGTATCGAGGTTATCGACGTGCGTATCCTGCGCACCGACCTTGCCGCTGATGTTTTCGAGCGCACCTATGAGCGTATGCGAGCCGAGCGTCTGGCTGAAGCCGCTCTGCTGCGGGCACGTGGCCAGGAACAGGCACAGTCGCTGCGCGCTATCGCGGATCGTCAGGCGGTGGAAATCGTCGCAGCCGCGACCCGTGACGCGGAAATCATCCGTGGTACGGGCGATGCCGAGCGCAACCGGTTGTTTGCGGCGGCCTATGGGCAGGACGAGGAGTTCTTTGAATTCTTCCGCTCCATGGAAGCTTATCGCAACGCTCTGGCCAATTCGGGTACGACCATGGTCCTGTCGCCCGATAGCGAGTTCTTCACCTACTTTGGTTCGGGTGGCGACATTCCTGCGGCCAATACCAATCTGGCTCCGCCAATCCAGCCGACGGCTGCACCGATCACGACGCCAGCGACCGATGAGCCGGCTCTTGATGGGCTGGAGATCGAGGCTGCTCCCGCGCCAACACTGACGCTTGAGGACGGTTCGGAACTGGCGCCTACGGTGGGCACTGAGGTTCCGCCGCCTGCAGAAGCGCCGGCGCAGGAGCCTGAAGCGGCGGTGACGGGCGGCGAGGCGGTGCCAAATGCCACTGATGCGGCGCCGGCACCTGTTGATCAGCCCGCCGCTGCGGCCGAAGAGGCGGCAGACCCTGTCGATGCGGAACCTGCTGCTGCGGCGCAGTAGAGATAGGACTCACAAAAACAGAGGCCGGCGCTAAGCGCCGGCTTTTTGTTTATAAATTGATGTCCTTAGCGGACGATCTCTTCGTCGCTATAGCCTTGGATATAGAGCAGGGCGGTCAGGTCGGCATGGTCAATGCGGATGGCAGCCTGGGCGGCGACTTCGGATTTGGCATGAAGCGCGACGCCAAAACCGGCCACGGTGATCATGTCGAGATCGTTGGCGCCGTCGCCAACGGCCATGGTTTGGCTGAGCGGAAGATTGCGCTCTCCGGCCAAGGCTAGCAGACGCTCGCGCTTGGTGTTTTTGTCAACGATGGGCTTGGCGACGGTGCCGGTCAGCCGCTCGCCCTCAAACTCGAGCACATTGGCGATCGCTTCGTGGAAGCCGATGCGCTTGGCAAAATAGTCGGCGAAGTAGGTGAAGCCGCCAGAGACCAGCGAGGTATAGGCGCCATATTCCCGCATGGTGTGCACA
>CAKTFF010000168.1 GCA_934553185.1 uncultured Devosia sp. | reverse complement strand
GGCATACGCGTGCATGGCCCGGGCACGATCGACATGGTTGCCGGTTTGCTCGGGGGGCTGATGAGCTCCCGCAGCACTCTCTGCCAAGCCGGGCAGTCGCACTACCATTCGCTGGCTAGCGCTGACGGCGCGCCATTAGCTGGCGCAATAGGCGGCTCTGGACCTATCGTGCTGTCGGGCTTTGGGTCATTGGCAGCCTTTCTTGCCCCTTCCATCGCTCGTTGGCTGGCCAAGGCTGCAAGCAATGCCGAAGGGGCTTGGTTCAGCCAACGCAGTCCTGATCGAACAGCGTCAGGGTCCATGGTCGCCGATTGGGGAGGCGCAGGGTGAGAAACCAGCCGAACCGCCTCGTGCCGGGCAGCCACGCATTGCAGGGCAGCGCCATTGATCGCGCCAAGCCCATCACCTTCAAACTTGACGGCCGGATCATTGATGGCTTGGACGGCGACACGGTGCTGAGCGCCGTCCTGGCCTCCGGCATCGACACGGCGGGTAAGCGGAAAGGCGCGACGATTGGTTTAGCGCCGCAGCAGGCTCCAGAGGTCGCACTTGCCTCGACCAGGACAGGCTGGGTCCCCATGGCCCGCCTGCCGGCGCTTGACGGTGCCGAATACGTGACGCATGCGCCCAAGAGAAGTGCCCTGTTTCCCTTTTCAGCTGCACGTCGGCGCTCGCTGAACCTCGACCTTGATCAGCCAGCAGCGTCAGAACAATCGCGGCACCCCGGACAAGATGAAACAGCGTCTCAGGTTGACCTTGTTGTGGTTGGCGGTGGCGTGGCGGGGATGTCGGCGGCTTTGGCGGGTGCCAAGCGAGGCTTGCGTACCCTGCTGGTCGACGCGGCACAGGCGTTAGGCGGCCGTTCGCGCCTGTTCGGCAACCAGGATGGCGAAGAAGCCACGGAAGAGACTATCCAGCGCCTCGCAGCCGCAGTCGAGGCATCTTCAGATATCGAGGTCATGCGTCAGGCCGAGGTCTTCGCCATCCAGCCCGGTGCCGTGCGGTTGCATCAGGTGGTGGTGGAGAACGGTGAAGCGGCTGGCCGGGTGATCGTTATCCACGCGGCGCGGATTGTTCTTGCGACGGGGGCACTGGAAAGGCTGCCGATCTTTGCGGGCAATCGTCTACCCGGCGTTTGGGGCGGCATGGACAGCTACGAGTTGGCGCGTCTTTATGGCGTTTGGCCAGGCCGCAGCGCGCTGATCGCCACTGGCAGCAATCCGGTTTATCGGCTCGCTATGTTCGCACGGGATGCAGGCATTGCCGTGCCGCGCATCCTTGATCCGCGCCTGCAGCCACAATCGCGCTTTATCGAATTTTCCAAAGCCTACGGCATCACCCTGGCGCCCGGCACCATTGTTGGAAGCGTCGCGCCGGCCCGGGAACGCGGGCTGCAGGTTTCGACCGAGGGCGCTGTCGATGGCGGTGATCGGGGCGAGCCACTGCTCGTCGACCGCCTGGTGGTCAATGGCGGCTGGCAGCCCGATCTTACGCTTTGGCACATGGCGGGGGGTCACAGCACCTGGAGCACGCTGCGCAACCGGCTTGAGCCGCTCCAAGCTCCATCAGGCATCGTGCTTGCCGGCAGTGCGGCGGGTTGGATGGGCCAACAGGCTTGCCTTCTAAGCGGCAGCGATGCCGTTGACGCGCTGCTTAACCGTCCTCGTCGCCCCATCGCCGAGAATGCCATCAATCCCGCATACGAAACACCTGACGCCCCGGCCTGGATCGGCCATCGCGCTGGCACGCCCGTTAGTCCTGCCTTTTTGGATGCTGGCAGTGACCAGGCTATTGGAGCCTCGCGGCCCCGGCTGTTCAGCCCCAAGCGTCAGGGCTGGTCCCTGGCGGATACAACTCACCCGCTCACAATTGGCGATATCGCCGCTGCCGTGCAACTCGGCGCCACCCCAGGGGCGAGTGCAGGCATCGTGGCGCAGGAGCGGATCGCCATGGTGCTCATGGGCGATCGGCCGACCGGTGGCACTGTCGAGGAAAATGCACCTTTGCCACTACCGCCAGCCTTCCTCGCCGGGCGATATCCCGGTGCCACATTGTGGCTGAGCAAACCGGACGAGGCGCGCAGGCTCGACATTGGCGCGCTGGTCTTCTCTAATGCCGACAAAACCAATCCTCTCGAAGCCATTGGCGTTGTCGTGAGTATGCTGGATGGGCAAGCAGTCGTCCTGGCCGTGGGAACGGCGGGGCAGGCCATCATCATACGCGAGGGTGAGCGCCCTGTTTCGGCAAGACTGGAAGCGCCCTACGCGCCCGAAAAGGCTTTAGGCGCGGCGCTCGGCGGCGGCACGAGCGCGGCGTAGCGTCTCCGCGTATTCCGAGGTGAAGCGGATCTCGACCATCTTGATGGCGGCGTCGAGCCTGGCGCCGATCACGGCATCATCAGGAAACTGTCGATGAAGATCGAGATTGCGCTGGAGGTAGAGTTCGAGCGCCTGCCCGGTCGCATTCCAGGTCTGCTCGAACACAGCATTCAGTCCAAGCGAGTCGCGACACTCGCGGACCGTCCTTAGCAGGTACAGGCCGTTTATCGTTGCCAGCACGCTGTCGCTGTCTAGCCGGTCACTGCCCTCCCGGCCGCGGCGCATAGCCAGATTGAGGTCGCTGGGCAAGTCACGCAAGCGCGGCTCGATGCGGTCGGAAGCCTGTTTGATCAGGCCCGCGATAACACCGGACCATCGGCTGTTGCGGTCGAACTCGACATTGCCGACCAGCGCACGCATCAGGCGGTGAAAGCGCTCAATGCTGTGGCAAACCAGATCGATATCGGCGAACGGACCGCCGACCTGCAGAACATGCAACTGGTTTTGCGCATGCGCCAAAATTGCTTCCACAATCGGGCTGAAGCCGGCGCGGATCACCGCACTTTCGGTAGCGCCCTTTGCCAAGCGCAGAACGGTGGTGATTATTCTTGTGGGATTGGCCACCTGCCCCATAGCCGCGTGAAACAGCAGTGCTGCCAAGGGAGGATCCCCAAGCGGCATGGATTGCAGCGCCGCGCCTAATGCAGCATCGTCGGCCATGCCGTTGATCAGATTGCCAAAGGCCGCAGCTTTGGGCAGCAGGTTGCGGTGCCGCAGCGCCAGGGTGACCCTCGGCAAGGCTTCGCGCGCTTCGCTGCTGCCGAGGCTGGAGCGTAGTCGACTGTCCTGCCCCGAATCTGCGTCCGCCGCCGCGGTCGCTTCTCGCATGCGCGTGAGCACTTGCGGCATCATCGCTTCAAGACCTGCTGCCGAGAGCGCGGTACTCTGCGGGATCACGTCAGCACACAAGTCCCGGCAGACCCATTGCCAGGCCGACAGCGCATGGGCGTGCGTGACGCAGCCGGCGAAGCCGAAGCGGGCTGGCGGCTCCACCAGAATGGGGTCGATCACCCCGGCAAACGGCTGACCAAATTGGGCAGGACCGCTTCTATCCTTGAGTGCATACGGGTTGAAAGCGGCTTGCGACATCAACACTGCGGGTCTGGATCAATTTATAGGTCCAGACCATAACCTGTGTTGGTAAATTTTCCCTATGTTCGCCGATGCGCGGGAACCTTAGGCAGTGCCGGGAACAACTGCCCAATTGCCATTCTGCTCGCGGCAGGCGGTTCCCTTTTTGACGTAATCCTGCCCGTTAGCCTTCACCGTGTGGGTGAAATCACGGCAATCGAGATTGTTGACGCGTACATAGGGGCCGACCGCAACGCTGCCGGTCGTGCCCTGATCGCCTGTCCACAAACGCGGCGCGCCGGGGCGGCCGAACTGAAGGGCATAGAACTGTGCGCTGTTCGCTTCTGCGGAATCCTTGGCCGTCATCAGCGAGAGCGCTCCGCCATCAACGAAGCCATTGGCAACGCTGGTGGTCAGCAAAGCCTGCTGGGTCGTTTGTGCGGGGGTTGGCACAGCGGGCTGCACCACGACGGGCGTCGCTACCACAGGCGCCTGTTGCTGCTGCACCACCGGCATTGTTGGCGCAGCGCCTGCGCAGGCAGCAAGAGCCATGGCAAACAGCGGGGTGGCAAGAAGGGCGAAGCGGTTCATGGTGTTCGATCTCGTGGTCGGTTAGGAGGCTCTGGTGCGGTAATAAGGCGAAACAGCGTCACGGTACAGCGGGTCGGGTGCTCCCTGCCAGCCTGGCCGTCGGAAGTGTCAGCTCTGCAAGCAACCCACCCATGGCCGAACGCCGAAGCGCCAGCGCCCCGCCATACACATCCACCAGTTCCTTGACGATATCGAGCCCCAAGCCGGTGCCAGGCGTTTTCTCGTCCAGCCTGACACCGCGGCGCAACACTTTTTGCGCATCGTCCTCGCTTAAACCGGGGCCATCGTCCTCGATCCCGATCACCAGCATGGTTCCCGTTTGGCCCGGTGCGCTCCTAAGGGTTACCGCCACATTGCCCTTTGACCACTTGCAAGCATTGTCGAGAAGATTGCCCGCCATTTCCTCAAGATCAGCCTCGTCGCCGCGAAACCAGGGCAGTCCCGTATCGGCAGGGGCAAAGTCGATGCTGACATCAGGGTGGATCTTGCGCATTACTCGCACCAGCCGCAGCATGATCATAGCCGCATCCGACCGCTTGCCGACCACCGATGTTCTAGCCGCGAGCCGCGCCCGTTCAAGGTAGGTGGAGACCATGGCGCTCATTTTCTCGCTCTCGGCCGTCACCACATCAGCCAGCCCGCCCTGCTGGCTCGCCGCCTCATTGCGCAACACAGCGATTGGCGTCTTGAGCCCATGGGCAAGATTGCCCACCTGATTGCGCGCTCGTTCAATGATCTGCGTATTGGAGCGCAACAGCTCATTGACCTCTTCGGCCAAGGGCGCGATTTCACGCGGAAAAGCGCCGGACACGGCAGCACTCTCGCCCGCCCGCACGCTTTCGATCGCCGCGCTTAATTGGGAGATGGGCCGCAGAGCAAAGCGCGCAACAATCGCGCTCATCACCGCCAGCATCACGCCTACAGCGCCCAGCACGATAAAGGCCTGGCCGCGAAAGGTGTCGACCAGTTCTAAAATCTCGCTCAGATTGCCTGTCACCACAATTTGGTAGCTGTCGGGCGCCAGCGTTACTGTGCGCTCCACGACCCGCATCTGGGTGCCGAACACGTCGTTCACCACCGCCGTCCGACGGCCGGCGTCCGCCTGCCCGGACAGGTTCGGCAGTTGGATGCCGACCACGGATGTAGAAAGGTTGAACAGCGTTCCATCAGGATCGCGAATGGCCCAGTACCAGCCCGAGCGCGGCCGCTCGAAACGGGGATCGGACAAGGCGATATCGGGGCTGGCCGGGTCTCCGGATTCAAGCAGGGCGCCGGTCAGGCTTTCCACATGGAAGTCGAGCGTTTCCCGCAAAGAAGTATCGAGGGCACGCGAATACAGGTCGGTGAGGAGAAAGCCGGTCGCGACCAGCGCCAGGATCAGCCAGGCGGCTGAGAGCCAGAACAGCGATGCTGCGATGGACCCCTTGCGCAACCCTTAGGCCTAGTCTTCGGCGATCTGGTAGCCGAGCCCGCGCACCGTCTGGATGCAATCCTCTGGCAGCTTCTTGCGCAAGCGGCCGACAAAGACCTCGATCGTGTTGCTGTCGCGGTCGAAATCCTGGTCAT
>CAKTFF010000167.1 GCA_934553185.1 uncultured Devosia sp. | reverse complement strand
TTATCGGCCACGACGTTGAGGGCCGCCGTGGTGGCGCCGGCTCCTGCGGCCCAGTGAAGGCCGGTCTCCATGACGGCGCGCGCCAGACCCTGCCGGCGCCGCTCGGGGTGGGTCACCACATTGCCGGTCACGACAATGCCGTCGGCTATGGCCATCAAGGCAGAGGCGACGGCCTCGCCATCGCGCTCGAGAAGGACGCCCACAGCCGGCACGGTGATGGCGGCAAAAAGCTTGCGCATCTGTTGGGCTGTTGCCGGATCATAGCGTTGCAGCTGCGTCTGGGCGGCGAGGAAGGTGTCGTCGAGCACGGGAACTAGCCGTGCCGCGGCATGGGGCTGGTGTTCGCCAAGGGGCATCGCGAAGAGGTGGCTTTGGTCAATGGTTTTCCAGCCGGCTTCGTCAAGAGTTTCGGCCAATTCGGGACAGGACAGGGGGGTGATGCGGAAGACCGGCTTGATGCCCCGGATCACCATCCAGGTGCTGGCCGAGATTACCCGCAGGTCGGCATCCTCGCCATCGTCGGGATCGAGGCATTGCACGCAGTTGGCGCGCTTGGTGTAGCCGCCCGCGGCGCGGCGAACCCATTGGCCATCCCAATGGGTGTCGGTGCCGGGCCAGGCTTGGAGCCCGGCCCGCTCAAAGGCTTCAACCATTGGCAGCGCCATGTCAGCTCCGGTAATCGCCGTTGATGGTGATGTAGCCGTGGGTCAGGTCGCAGGTGTACACCGTGGCGCGGCCATCCCCAAGGCCCAGAGACACGGTGAGTTCGAGATCCTCGCCCTTCATATAGGCCGAGGTAGCGGCTTCGTCGTAGTTGGGGGCGCGTTCGCCGTCGCGGGCAACCAGGAGGTCGCCGAAGCGAATGGCCAGCTTGTCGCGGTCGGCCGGCTCGCCGGCCTTGCCGACGGCCATGACAACGCGGCCCCAATTGGCGTCCTCGCCGGCAATGGCGGTTTTAACAAGCGGACTGTCGGCGATCGACTTGGCGATGCGGAACGCCGAGGCGTCCGTTGTGGCGCCCTCGACATGGATAGACACCTGTTTGGTGGCGCCTTCGCCGTCGCGGACGACCTGGATGGCAAGTTCGAACAGAACATCGCGTAGGGCTTGGCCGAAAATGTCGGCACGGGGGTCGTCAAGGCTCATGATGGGATCGACGGCTGCCTTGCCGGTGGCAAAGGCGAGAAGCGTGTCGGAAGTGGAGGTGTCGCTGTCCACGGTGATGCTGTTGAAGGTGGTCTCTGTATGGCGCGCCAGCAGCGCCTGCAACACGGGGGCAGCGATGGGCATGTCGGTGACCACGAAGCTCAGCATAGTGGCCATGTCGGGCGCGATCATCCCCGAGCCCTTGGCAATGCCGTTGATGCGGATTTCGACGCCATCCATATCGAGCACGGCGCCCGACAGTTTGGGGAAGGTGTCGGTGGTCATGATGGCCTTGGCCGGCTCGATCCAGGGACCGTCGCCCAGGCGCGTCGCTGCCGCGTCCAGCACGCCGGCGAACTTTTCGGCCGGCAGGGGTTCGCCGATAACACCGGTGGAGGCGAGGAAAATCTCGCCGGGAGAGCAGCCCAGCGCCTTGGCGGCATAGTCGGCGGTCAGCCTCACGCTGTTCTTGCCCTTTTGTCCGGTGAAGGCATTGGCATTGCCCGAATTGACGACGAGGCCGCGCGCGCGTCCCGCGGGAAGGTTGTCCCGGCACCAGTCCACAGCGGCCGATGCGCATTTGGAGCGGGTTAGGACGCCGGCGGCTGCGGTGCCTTCCGCAAAGGCCATCAGCAGCACGTCGGTGCGGTTCTTGTATTTGATGCCGGCTTCGGCGGTGGCAAAGCGCACCCCTTCTATTGAGGGCAGGTCCGCAAACGATTTGGGAGCAAGCGGGGAAACCGGATGGGCCATGAGCGGGAGCCTTCAACAAGCAAATTGATGCCCGGTTTGCCCGAAAGCTTTGGCGGGCGCAAGGCGTGGCAGGGGAGGGGCATTTGCTTCTAACCCTGTCTGCAACTGATCAAGGCTGCATGATGGAACTTGCCATGCCGCACTTCAGGAAAAATTGAGGACTGTCTGCCTATTCTTTAGGTCTAGGTGAGAACACGCAGATGCAGAAAACAGCAGATCAACTGCTTACGGGAGGCTTCAACCGTCGCTTGATGCGATCGTTGTTCGCCCTGTCCATTGCGGCGCTCGTTCTGGTTGTCGCCTTTTCTGTTATCGGAGCGCATAACCAGAACCGGCTGGCCATAGAGGATTCAAAGCAGCTGGCGGCAACAGCGCTCGAGGTCAAACAGCGCGAGATTGCCCGCAACCTTGAAGACTATGCCTATCGCGAGGATGCCTATCGCAACCTTCATAGCCGTTTTGATTATGCCTGGGCGTCCGCCAGCGGCAATCTGGGCTCCAACATCTTTGCCAATCTCGGTTATGAAATGGCCTTCGTCGTTTCGCCCGACAGGCAGACTGTTTATGCGACGGTGGACGGTCAGCCCCAGCAGATCGATGCTTTCGCAGCCATGGGGCAAGGCCTTCTGCCCCTGGTGCAGGAGGGCTCGCAGCGGCTTGCGCCGGCTGTGGGCATGCTGCGGTCCGGCGACAGCATTCTCCTGGTGGCTGCCACGGCTATTCGCTCCCCCGAAATGGCACTGGACAGTCTTGGACGCACCGACAATTCGGTGCTGGTTTTCGCCAAGCGGGTCAATGGTCCGCTGCTCACTCGGATTGGCAGCGATTACCTACTTAACCGGTTGCGTCTTGTGGGTGCCGATACGCCGGACCTGGGCGCCTCGCTGCCGCTCCAGAACTATGCCGGTGATGTGATCGGGCAGGTCACCTGGATTCCCGAGCAGCCGGGCTACGAAAACCTGCGCACCCTTTTGCCGATGATGGCGGGGTGCTTTGGGGTGTTCGGACTTTTTGCCTTTTTGGCCATGCGCTATGCGCGCCGCTCGAGCACGGAGCTGCAGAGCTCGGCCCGCACCATCGATGCCTATGCCGAAACGCTCAAGAAGAGCGAGGCGCGCTTCCGCGATGTTGCCGAGGCCTCGTCCGACTGGATTTGGGAATGCGACCGGGACCTTGCGATCACCTTTGTTTCGGCGCGCTTCGGCCAGGTCACCGGCCTGTCCGAACAGTTTGTGCTCGGCGCCACGGTCACAGGGTTTTTCGAGGTCGATGAGGACGATGCCGGGGCAGAGCGCCAAACGGCGGCCATTGCTGCTCGCGAGCCTTTTCGCGACCTGCGTTGCCGCTATCGCAACAATGCCGGTGAAAGGCGAATCTGCCGGGTCTCGGCACGCCCCATCTTCTCGCAGGATGGGAAATTCGAGGGCTATCGCGGCACAACTGCCGACATCACCGAAGAAGTGGAGGCCCAGCAAAGAGCCGTGCATCTGTCCCTGCACGACATCCTGACCGGGCTGCCCAACCGCGCGCTGTTTCGCGACCGGCTGCAGATTGCCTGTGCCGAGCATCAGGAGCAGCGCAGCCGCATTGCCGTTCTTTGTATCGACCTCGACCACTTCAAGGCGGTCAACGATGCGCTGGGTCATGCTGCGGGCGATCAGGTGCTGCAGGAGGTCACGTCGCGCCTGCGCGAATGCGTCAACAGCACCGACACGGTAGCGCGCCTTGGCGGCGACGAGTTCGCGGTGATCCAGTACGGGTCCTACCAGCCGCACGATGCGTCCGTTTTGGCGCAGACCATCATCGAGAAGCTGAGCACCCCCTTCGTGGTGGACGACAAGCCGGTTTACCTGGGGGCCAGCATCGGCTTGGCCATGGTCGGGGCAGATGGCGATACGCCGACGGCCTTGCTCAAGAATGCCGATATCGCGCTTTACCGCGCCAAGCAGGCGGGTCGCGGCACGGCACGGCAGTTCGAGCCCTTCATGGATCAGGAACTGAAGGTGCGCCGCTCACTCGAGCACGACCTGCGGCACGCCATTGCGCGTGGGCAACTTGCGGTGCATTACCAGCCTTTGGTTAACCTCGACCGCGGCGAAGTGGTGGGCGTCGAGGCGCTGGTGCGCTGGAACCACCCCGAGCGCGGGCTCGTGTCGCCAGGTCAGTTCATCCCCCTCGCCGAAGACACTGGATTGATCCTGCCTATCGGCGAATGGGTGTTGCGTACCGCTTGCCTCCAGGCCGCACAATGGCCCGATCTGGTTGTGGCCGTGAACCTGTCGCCTGTGCAGTTCAAGAGCCGCGACCTGGTCGAGACGGTCAGCCAGGTGCTGGAGGAGACTGGTCTGGCCGCGCATCGGCTCGAACTCGAAATCACCGAAAGCGTGCTGCTTCACGACTCCGCTTCGGCCCTGCTCGTGCTCGAGCGCCTCAAGGCGACAGGCGTGCGCATCGCCATGGATGATTTCGGCACCGGCTATTCGTCGCTGGGCTATCTGAACTCGTTTCCCTTCGACAAGATCAAGATCGACCAGTCGTTTATTCGCGATCTCGATGCGGAAAAATCCAATGCCATCGTCCGCTCGGTGGTGAGCCTTGGGCAAAGCCTTAAGATGATCACAACGGCCGAGGGGGTGGAAACCGAAGGCCAGGCCGACTTCCTGCGCCAGGTCGGCTGCGAGCAGGTTCAGGGCTACCTTTACAGCCGTCCGCTCCCGGCTGAACAGTTGACGCCATTGCTGCTTAACTGGGCGGGGGAGAGTGCCAGTGCAGCTTAGCTGCACCGGCTGCTAGAATTGCGACGGGTTGCCTGGCTGGACGATGCCATTGCCGTCGATCACGCCGTTCTTGAGCCACAGGACTTCGCCTGATGCGGTGAGGCTCGCGCCCCAGCATTGTGCCGGCGAGGTGCTGTCATACTCAAAGCACAGCGTGTCGCCCACCACACTCCACTTGCCATCGTAATTGGAGCCGCGCAGCGTGCCGTCGGGCAAATAGAATTCTTCGTAAGGTCCGCCGGCTGCCATGTTGCCCACGACGGTGTTGCCGGCGATCAGCGTTTCGATCTCGCTGCCGGACAGAACCCTTGGCTGCTCCTGCGCCACTAGCGGGGTCACGGTCATGGCCAGGATCAAAATGGCCCATTTGTGTGCTGTTTTTGTGTGCACTTAATTATCCCTCCTGCGCGCGCTGCACCTTTGTCCCGTGCAGACCACTTGCGCGGTGGTCACCCTAGCATTGCTGCGGTTTGCTTTATCTTAATGTGAGCTGTGGCAGGCGCCTGCCCAGAACCGGCTCGAGGCAACGCCGCGCAGGGCCAGCACGTTTGAGCGTAGAGACGCTGATGGGGCGGGGAGGGATGCCATGCCGATCTGGCTGCAGGCTGGGCTTTGGGGACTGCTGGGGGGATCGGCGCTGTTGATCGGCGCCGTGCTCGCCTATCTGGTCGATCTGCCGCGACGCGTAACCGCCGGCATCATGGCCTTTGGCTGCGGCGTGCTGATCTCTGCCGTTGCCTACGACCTGATCATGGATGGATTCGAGAAAGGTGGACTTTGGCCGATCCTGGGTGGTGCCGCTGCGGGGTCGGCGGCTTACACGGTTGCCAATGTGCTGGTGAACCGTTCGGGAGCGCGGCATCGCAAGCGATCCGGCGAGCAGCAGACCAGTGCCGAGGAGGGTGGCGGCGGCATGGCCATCGCCATCGGCTCGCTGCTTGACGGGAT
>CAKTFF010000166.1 GCA_934553185.1 uncultured Devosia sp. | reverse complement strand
TCCTGCGCATTGGAAAGGCTCTGGGCGCAGCGGGCGCCTTTGCCCGTGGCCAGCAGTTCGGCTTCGGCGCCCTGGCGTGCTTCGGCGAGGGTCTTGCGCAGATGCGCCAGAACAATGGCGCGTGCCCCCGTCGACTTGGGCGGCTCGGCGCCGATTGCCTCATCGAGTTCGCCGAACAGGGTTTCGGCAGACTTGAGGGCAAAGGGCGGTTTTCGCGGTTTGGCTTCAGCTTCGGCGAGCGTCATCGCGGATTTTTTTCAACTCGTAGAGCGCCTCGATTGCCTGTTTGGGGGTCATCTCGTCGGGACGGACGGCGTCGAGCGCTTGATGCAGGGGGTCCGGTCCCACCGGCCGGGGAGGCGGCTGATGGGCGAAAAGTGGCAGATCGTCTAGCACGCTCGCTCTCTCGGTGGAAGATGCCGTACCGGCCGAACGCTGTTCGAGCACGGTCAACACCTGGCGAGCACGCCGCAGCACCCCTTCGGGCAGGCCGGCCAGCCGCGCCACCTGAATGCCATAAGAGCGGTCGGCGGCGCCGGGCCCCACTTCATGGAGGAAGACGACCTCGCCTTCCCACTCCCGCACTTTCATGGTGTGGTTGCTGACCCGCCGCAGGGTCTTGGCGAGGCTGGTCAGTTCATGAAAGTGGGTGGCGAACAGCGCCCGGCACCCGGTCGTGTCATGCAGGGCCTCCACCGAAGCCCAGGCAATGGACAGGCCGTCGAACGTCGCGGTGCCGCGGCCGATCTCATCGAGCACCACCAGCGAGCGGCGCGTGGCGCGATGGAGGATGGCGGCGGTTTCCACCATTTCCACCATGAAGGTGGAGCGGCCATGGGCGATATCGTCCGAAGCGCCGACGCGGGAAAAAACGCGGTCAATCACCCCGATATGGGCGGCGCTGGCCGGCACGAAACTGCCCATATGCGCCAGGATGGCGATCAGGGCATTCTGGCGCAGGAAAGTGGACTTGCCGCCCATATTGGGGCCTGTGACGAGCCAAAGGCACCCGCCGCCCAAGCGGTCATCGCCCGAAAGGTCCGCATCGTTGGCGACAAAGCTCGCGCGTTCGGCCAGAACGTTTTCTTCCACGACCGGGTGGCGGCCACCTTCAATGCGAAAGGCGAGAGAGTTGTCGATTTCCGGCCGCGTATAGCGCCGTGTGGCCGCAAGATGGGCCAGGGCGGCGGAAACATCGAGTTCGGCAAGGGCATCGGCAATAGTGCGCAACAGGGCGGTGTGTTCCAGCACCGCCATGCGCAGGCGCGCAAAGGTCTTGAGTTCGATCTCGAGCGCCGCCTCGTGGGCCCGGCCGATGCGGCCTTCGAGTTCGGCCAGCTCGGTGGTGGAAAAGCGCATGGCATTGGCCATGGTCTGGCGATGAATAAAGGTTTGCCGATGCGGCTCTTCGAGCAGTTTGGCGCCCTGTGCGGCGGGCACTTCGACAAAATAGCCCAGAACGCCATTGTGGCGGATCTTGAGGGCGCGAAGGTCGGTTTGTTCCACGAGGCGCGCCTGCAATGCCGCGACCACGGCGCGGGTCTCGGTTGCCAGATCACGCTCGGTGTCGAGCGCCTGATCATAGCCCCGGCGCACGAAACCGCCATCGCGGCTGAGCAGCGGCAATTGGTCGTCCAGCGCCTGCCCCAGTTCACGCGCAAGGCCTTCGGGCGCTCCGGCCAGCGTTTCAGCAAGGCGCTGGAGGGCAGGGGGGACACCGTCTATCCCGGCGAAGTGCCGCGCCAGAGTAAGGGCAGCTTCGATCCCCTTGCCGATGCAGGCCAGATCGCGCGGTCCACCCCGTTCGAGATGAAGCCGCGTAAGCGCCCGTGCCAGGTCCGGCACCGGCTTGAGGTCCGCGCGCAGCCGCCCGGCCAGGGCCACGTCGGCGGCCAGGAGCGCCACGGCATCGAGCCGCTCGTTGATCGCTCGTGCATCCGCCAGGGGCGCTGCAAGGCGCGCGGCAAGGAGCCGCGAGCCGGGCGCGGTAACCGTGAGGTCGATGGATTGGCGCAGCGAGCCCTTGGCAAGACCACGCTGCGTCTGGTGCAATTCGAGGGAGGCGCGCGTGGCGGCATCGATGGCCATCAAGCCGGCAGCATCATCTGCCTCGGGCGGGCGTAGCGCTACGCCGACGCCTTTTTGCGCCTCGCTCACATAGCCCACCACCGCGCCCAGCGCCGCGCGTGCAGCGCGGGAAAGAATGGTGGGATCGAAGAGGTCGGCAGGGAAGGCTTCGCGCAGCAGCTGTGTCGCCGCTTCGCTGTCAAAGCGTTCAGCCGGCAGGTGATGGGCAATGGGCGACCAGGCCGGCGCCCAAAGGTGTTTGTCCGCCAGCGCCTGCTGCGTTGCTTCGGTCAAGAGGAGCTCGGCGGGCGCGATGCGCGCCAGGGCGTCGGCCAGTTGTTCAGCCTGGAGATCAGCGGCAAAGGTTTCCCCCGTCGAAATATCGGCCCAGGCCAGGGCAAAATCGGTTTCGCCATGGCGAACGGTGGCGACAGCAAGAAGGAAATTGGACGCCCGCGCATCAAGGTGGTCGTCTTCGGTCAGCGTGCCGGCGGTGATCAGCCGCACGACCGCGCGCTTGACCACCGATTTAGCGCCGCGCTTCTTGGCTTCCTTGGGGTCCTCCACCTGTTCGCAGATGGCCACGCGATGGCCCAGGCGGATCAGCTTGGCGAGGTAGTCATTGGCGGCATGGATGGGCACGCCGCACATGCCGATGGGCTGCCCCAGATGCGTGCCGCGCCGGGTGAGGACGATGCCCAAGGCGGCGCTGGCGATCTCGGCGTCCTCAAAGAACAGCTCGTAGAAATCGCCCATGCGGTAGAACAGCAGATAGCCGGGATGCGCCGCCTTGATCTCGAAAAACTGCGCCATCATGGGCGTCAGCTGAGGGGAAGGTGCGGTTTCGTCCATCAATGGAGGGGTCTCGGCCAGAAAGACCGCAGTTTATGCGCTTGTTGATCGGGAGGAAACCTCAAGCGGCGGATTTGCCCTGTTTCCTCCTCTCCAGTGGAACGACCTTTGTTCCTTCGGCACGCCCTCGTGGTTCGAGGCTCGTGAAGCACTCGCACCTCACCATGAGGGCTACTGCAAATGCAGTATCCTAGCAGCCCTCTATGGTCGGTCTGGCACAGCGCCTACTGACCATGAGGGCTACTCTTGGTGAGGTGTTTCAGTAGCCCTCATGGTGAGGCGGGAGCGCAGCGACCCTCGAACCACGAGGGCGTGGCACTCATACTCGCCCTAAACCTCGTAGCGATCGCTTGGGTCTTTCACCGGACGATAGGTGAAATAATCGACGCTTGCCGGTTGTGCCGTGCCGTTGAGGTCGCTTGCTGCCACGCCCACAAAGGCGCCGGTGAAGCTGCCATGGGCCTGGTGGCCGCCGCATTCGTCGGACAGAATCGACGCATCGAGCACCGGGCCGATGGGCTGAAGTTCTTTGCTCTCCAGCGCATAGAAAAACTGCAGCTTGCGCCCGCGGATGGTGAGGGCCAGCTTGACCTTGCCCTCGTTGGGGATCTGCACCGGCTCGGCCGGGAAGCGGAGATTGCCATCGGGCCAGCTCACTTCCGAGCTCATCAACAGCAGTTCGCGCTGCCCGTCGGAATGGGCAGTGACCGTGAGATAGAAGAAATTGTAGCGCGAGTAATAGGCTGTGAGCCCGGCAAACTGCCGCTCATCGGTGGGCGTGAAATCCAGCGTGGTTTCGGCGTCGTAGGAGAAATGGGTCTGCCGACGCGCCACCAGCGCCTGCTCGAACCAGGAGCCGATCGACTCGCGGCCAAACAGCTCAAGCGTGCCGCTTTCCGTGGAAAAAATGCGCTCGGGTTCCGGGGTGCGCAGCCACTGGAAGTCTTTGTGCAGGCCATTCTCGAACGTATAGCGCTGTTCGGCCCAGTAGCGATCATCGTCCTGGCGGCCCGGCACCTCGACACGGAGCGAGGGTACGGGGCCGTGTTTCACGTGAATCCAGTCGTCGTCGCCCCAATAGGCTTCCTGTATCGAGGTTTCGCGGCCCAGCACGCAACGGCGCTCCTGCGTCGTCGGGCGGCCGCCCAGATGCACCAGATAGGTTTTGCCGTCGGGTGATTCGACCAGGTCGCCATGGCCGGCGCGCTGGATGGCGGCAAACGGCGCGTCCTTGGAGGTCAGGATATGCTTGTCTGGGTGGGTCTCGTATTGCCCGTCAATGGTGCGCGAGCGGGCAAAGGTTACGGCATGGTCATAGGCCGTGCCGCCTTCGGCTGTCAGCAGGTAATACCAGCCGTTACGCTTATAAAGGTGCGGCCCCTCGACCAGCTTGAGATCGGTGCCCTGGTAGATATTGGTGCGCGGCCCGATCAGCTTACCCTGTGCGGCATCGAATTCCTGCAAGGCGATGCCGGCGAACTTAAGGGGGCGTGTGCGGTGATCCCACATCATGTTGACGAACCACTTGCGACCGTCGTCGTCATGGAACAGCGAGGGGTCAAAGCCTGACGAGTTCACATAGATCGGGTCCGACCAGGGACCTTCGATGGAGTCGGCGGTGACGATGTAGTTATGGGCGTCCTTGAACGAGCCGTCCTTGCGCTTGACGTCGGTATAAACCAGCCAGAACTTTTCCCCATCATGGGTGATGTCGGGCGCCCAGACGCCGCAGGAGTCCGGATCGCCGCGCATGTCGAGTTGGGTCTTGCGGTTGAGCGGACGGCAGACGAGGTCCCAGTTGGCTAGGTCTTTTGAGTGGTGGATCTGCACGCCGGGAAACCACTCAAAGGTGGAGGTGGCGATGTAGTAATCTTCGCCAACGCGGCAAATGGACGGATCGGGATTGAACCCGGGCAGGATGGGATTGGTGATCGTGGGCATGGTGCTGGTTCTCCCCCTCTCCCCCTGAGGGAGAGGGTGCCCGAAGGGCGGGTGAGGGGTTGCTTCCACACGCTGAAGACGCATGGAAAGATCGCCACCCCTCATCCGTCGGCTTTGCCGACACCTTCTCCCTCAAGGGGAGAAGGGAAGGGTGCGGCTGCTCGGATCAAACAAACCGGTTGATCAGGTTTTCCAGGTATTCCTGCTGCCCCGAACGCGGCTGGGGGTTGAGCCCATCGGCTTCCACCTTGTTGGCGAGGTCTTCGAGCGACAGCTTGCCGCCTAGAATGTCCTTGCCCAGGCTCTCGTTCCAGCCTGAATAGCGCTGCTCGACGACCTTGTCATAGGTGCCGTCCTCAATGATCGCCGCCGCGGCCTTGAGGCCGCGGGCCAGCACATCGAGGCCACCGATATGACCGATCAACAGGTCCTGCGGGTCGAGCGATTGGCGGCGGATACGGGCGTCGAAGTTGAAGCCGCCCGAGCCCAGGCCGCCGTTTTTGAGGATTTGGAGGAAGGCCAGCGTCATTTCGCGCGGGTCGTTGGGGAACTGGTCGGTGTCCCAGCCGCTCTGGAGGTCGTTGCGGTTGGCGTCGACGGAGCCGAGCATGCCCAGCGAGGAGGCGAGCGCCAGTTCGTGCTCGAAGGAGTGGTTGGCGAGGAAGGCGTGGCCCACCTCGATGTTGCATTTGACGCGCGTTTCGAGGCCATACTTCTTGAGGAAGCCGTAAACGGTCGCCACGTCGAAGTCATACTGGTGCTTGCTCGGCTCCTGCGGCT
>CAKTFF010000165.1 GCA_934553185.1 uncultured Devosia sp. | reverse complement strand
GGGCCTATAGCTCAATGGTTAGAGCCGACCGCTCATAACGGTCTGGTTCCAGGTTCGAGTCCTGGTGGGCCCACCATTTTCTTGCAGGCGTCTCCGGTCCGCCGGGGCGCCTGTTGGTGTCCTGCAGATCGGCGCGGAGTGGCCATAATTGACGCTCGCCAGCGGCTAAGCGGGAGTCATCATTGCAAACCAGCTGCCCTGTCGCTTCCACCTACACAGCGTCGGCTGCTGCAAAAAAGTTCTCTCTCGCGAGGCACTTACCGCAATAATAGACTACGGCATGGATAGCGTTTTGCCGAACCGTCGTTATGCTCATATCAGCATCATCTGACGGACCATTTCAGTGCACACTTCACGGCTTTTGCTCACCGCTACGCTTCTGGCAGGCGTTTCCTTTTCCGGCGCCGCCTGGGCGCAGGACTTTGATCCCGACGCCACGATCCGCATCGGCTCTCTCTACGAACCGCAGAACCTCGACAACACGGCCGGGGCTGGGCAGGGCATCAACGAGGCTTTCAATGGCAACGTCTACGAAGCCCTGTTTCAGCTGACAGATGCGGGCGCTGTCGAGCCCAGGCTCGTGGAAAGCTATGAAGCCAGCGAGGATGGCCTCACCTATACGTTCAAGCTCAAGCCGGGCGTGACTTTCCACTCAGGCGACCCGCTGACCGCTGCTGACGTCAAGTATTCGATCGAGCGCGTCACCGCAGAAGCCTCGCAGAGCTCGCGCAAGAAGAGCCTCTCGACCATCGCCGCGATCGACACGCCCGACGAGCAGACCGTGGTCATCACTCTTTCCGCGCGCTCCATCTCGCTGCCCTATAACCTGTCCTATGTCTGGATCGTCAACGACGCCGCAACCGACATTACGGCGCAGGAGGACGGCACCGGCCCCTATGCTTTGGGCGAGTGGCGCCGTGGCTCGGCTTTGGCGCTTGAGCGTTTCGACGGATACTGGGACGAGGCACCCAGCAATGGCGAAGTGATCTTCACCTACTTCACCGATGCGACCGCGCTCAACAATGCGCTCCTCACCAATGCGGTGGATGTGATCACCTCCGTACAAAGCCCGGACTCGCTGGCGCAGTTTGCCGGCAATCCTTCGTTCGTGATCACCGAGGGCGCTTCCACCACCAAGGAACTGCTCGCCTATAACGACCGCGTCGCGCCCTTCGACAATGTTCAGGTTCGCAAGGCTCTGGCACGCGCTACCGACAAGGCGCGCCTGCTTAACTCCATCTGGGGTGACTATGGCACGCTGATCGGCTCCTTCGTGCCGCCGACCGATCCCTGGTATGTCGACCTGACCACCGTCGATGCCTATGACGTGGAAAGCGCCAAGCAGTTGCTGGCTGAGGCCGGCTATCCGGACGGCTTCGAGTTCACGCTCGACACGCCCGATTACGATCCACACCCGCTCGTGGCGCAGTTCCTCCAGTCCGAATACGCCAAGATCGGCGTGACGGTGAACATCAACATCATCACCGCCAACGAGTGGTACACCAAGATCTACCAGGAGAAGAATTTCCAGGCGACGCTGCAGGAACACGTCAATCACCGCGACATCGTGTTCTACGGCAATCCTGACTTCTATTGGGGCTACAACAACCCTGACGTGGTCAAGCTCGTGGCCGATGCAGAAGCCGCTGTGTCCGAAGACGAGCAGGTGGAAAAGCTCACCGAAGCCAATCGGGTCATTGCCGAGGATGCGGCCAGCAACTGGCTTTATCTTTACCCACAGATCGTGGTCTCGGCAGCCGGTGTCTCGGGCTATCCGGTCAACGGCCTCAATGCCCAGTTCTTTGCCTACGACATCCAGAAGAGCCAGTAGCATCTAAGCGCTGCTGCAATCCAACGCTCGCCACCGGCCGCAAGCCGGTGGCTTTGACTTTGTTCAGCCTCTATTGTCGGGTTCAACGCCCCGCAAGGAATCGTCCAATTCCCGCCTACCTCCTTCGCCGCACGCTGATCCTGATTGTCTCGCTGTTTGCCGCGGCCGTGGTGCTGTTCGTGCTGTTGCGCCTGCTTCCGGGCGATCCAGCCAATGCGCTTTTGGGCGTCGGCGCCACCGAGCAGCAGATCGCGGCGGCACGGGCCCAGGTCGGCTCCGACCAGCCGCTTTACACCCAGTTTATCAGCTTTGTTGGCAACCTTGCCCGGCTCGACCTGGGGACCTCCTTTGTCAGCCGCGCTCCTGTGCTTGGTGAGATCGCCAACCGCATGTCCGTGACGCTGCCGCTCACATTCTTCGGCTTTGTGCTGGCGCTTCTCCTTGCGCTGCCGCTGGGGGTCGTTGCTGCCGTCCGCTCCAATACCTGGTATGGCGCTGCCATTTCTGTTGTTTCACAGCTGGGGATCGCCATTCCGGTATTTTGGTTGGGCATTCTCCTGGTCACGCTGTTTGCCATCAACCTGCGCTGGCTTCCCTCCGGCGGTTTTCCCTTGGGAGGCTGGAGCGATTTGGGGCCGGCCCTCATCGGCATGATCCTGCCGGCACTGACGATCGGGCTCGTCATGGCCGCCTCCCTTTTGCGCTATGTGCGGGCTGCAACGCTCGACGTGCTGGGTAGCGATTTCCTGCGCACTGCCCGCGCGCTTGGCGCCAGCTTTCCCGAGGCACTGCTGCGCCATGGCCTGCGTAATGGCGCCGTTCCGGTGATCTCCATTCTCGGCATCGAGCTGGCCAGCACCTTTCTGGGCGCGGTGGTGATTGAGCGGGTGTTCAGCCTGCCGGGTCTTGGATCCATGCTGCTGCTGGCCATTCAGCAGCGCGACTATCCCAATGTGCAGGGCGTTCTGTTTATCTCGACGCTGCTTGTGCTGCTGATCGGCTTTGCCGCCGATATCGTCCAGCGCGTAATCGATCCGCGCCTGCGTGGTCCGGGGAGGGCGGCGGCATGACGGCGGCTGTTAATACCGTGCCGCGCCAACGGCGGCGGCACTCCTTGACGCTTTATGCGGGCATTGCCCTGGTTGGCCTCCATGTCGTGGTGGGCCTCCTGTCTTTGGTCTGGCTGCCTTATGATCCCACCGCTATGGCCGGCATGCGGCTCGAAGGTCCAGGGCCGCTGCATTGGCTGGGGACCGACCGGCTCGGCCGTGACCTAGCCACGCAGTTGATGATCGGCAGCCGTATCGCCCTGATGGTTGGCCTCGGCGCCGTCGCCATTGGTGCCGTGATCGGCGTCACCCTTGGCCTGCTCGCCGCCTTTGCCAGCAAATGGCTCGATGACGCCCTAGCCGCAACGCTCGACATCCTGATTGCCTTTCCAACCCTGCTGATCGCCATGCTGGTGGTGGCGGCCAGTGACACGGCAAGTCTGTGGTCGGCCGTTGTCGCCCTTGGCATCGCTCTGTCGGCGATCGTCGCTCGCCTCACGCGCATTCTGGCCAAGCGGGTGCTGGTGATGGACTATATCACCGCCGCCCGAACCTCTGGCAGCTCCTGGCCCAAAATCGTCGCGATCCATGTTCTGCCCAATATCTGGCCCACGCTTTCGGTGAACTTCGCGCTGCAGTTCGGCCTGGCCGTCATCGCCGAAGCCTCGCTGTCCTATCTTGGTCTGGGCGCGCCCCCGCCCAATGCCTCCTGGGGCCGTGTTCTGCAGGAGGCACAGGGCACCGTGTTTACCGCGCCGCTTGGGGCCGTCGCACCGGGCGTGGCGCTGGTTTCCCTTGCGGTCGGCGTCAACCTTCTCGCCGACGGATTGCGCGACGCGGTTGATCCGACAAGGCGCGGCCGATGACCGATCTCCTGACCCTCCGCAATCTCTCTGTTACCGCCGGCGAAAAGCGTCTCGTGTCCAACCTGTCGTTTACGGTCGGTCGCGGTGAACGGCTGGGCTTGATCGGGGAGTCGGGCTCGGGGAAATCGTTGACGGCTCTCGCCGCCACGGGCCTGCTGCCATCTGGCCTTTCGGCCAGTGGCTCCGCCATGCTCGCGGGCCACGAAGTGATCGGCGCTACCGACCGGCAGTTGAATCGGTTGCGCGGCACTGCCGTCGCTACGGTGTTTCAGGAGCCGCTGACCGCGCTCGATCCCTTGATGCGCGTGGGCAAGCAGGTTGCCGAGCCGCTGGCCCGCCGTGCCCGGCGGGATAACCAAGAGCTCAGCGCTAAAGCAATCGGGGCCGAGGTGTTGAATCTGCTCGACGAGGTTGCCTTGCCTGAGCCGCCACGCATTGCGCAGGCCTATCCGCACGAGCTTTCGGGCGGACAGCGCCAGCGGATCGCTATCGCGATGGCGCTTGCCTGTCGTCCCGATCTGCTGATTGCCGACGAGCCGACAACGGCCTTGGACGTGACCACGCAAGCCGAAATCCTCGCTCTTCTTGACCGGCTTGTGCGCGAGCGCGACATGGCGCTCCTGTTCATCAGCCACGACCTGCCCGTGGTTGCCAAAACCGTGGATCGCGTCGTGGTGCTGCGCTGGGGCGAAGCGGTTGAAGCGGGGACAGTGGCCGCCGTGTTCGCCGCGCCGACCCAGGATTACACGAAGAGCCTCCTGGCCGCGGCGCGCCGCTTTGACCAGGCGCTGGAGGGGCACCTATGAGCCTCGTCCGCGTCGACCATGTCAGCTTTGGTTATACATCCGGCCGCCCTGTCCTCCAGGATGTCTCGCTCGACGTTGCACCGGGCGACAGTGTTGGGCTTGTGGGCGAAAGCGGCTCGGGCAAGACCACGCTTTTGCGCCTGCTTCTCGGCTTGGCACGTCCCGACAGCGGCACGATCACCTTTGATGGCCACAAGCTCGATCTGGGCAACCGTGCCTTCATGCGCCACTTCCGCCGCCAGGCGCAGGTGGTTTATCAGGATCCCTATTCATCACTGGATCCGCGTCAGACCATCTTCTCCGTCGTCGGCGAGCCTTTGCGCTCCCTGAAGGTTCCTGGCGATCACCGGCAAATGGTGGCCGCTGCTTTGCAGTCTGTGGGGCTCGATGGCGACGTGGGCGCACGCTATCCACACCAGTTCTCCGGTGGTCAGCGCCAGCGCATCGCCATTGCCCGCGCCATTGTCGCGGGGCCGAAGTTGCTTCTGGCCGATGAGGCTGTCAGTGCCCTCGACCTCACCACCCGCGTTCACGTCGTGGACCTTTTGCGCAAACTCAGCGCCAGCATGAGCCTGCTGTTTGTGTCCCATGACATCGGGGTCGTTGCCGCGCTCTGCCGCCGCATCGTTATTCTCGAACGGGGCCGTATCGTTGAGCAGGGCCTGACCCGTGAGGTGCTGGCGCGACCCGAGCATCCCTATACGCAAAGGCTGCTGGCCAGCGTGCCGCGGCTTTCTTTAAAGGACCAGTTCTGATGACCGATTACCCCAGCGATTATGCGCAGTGGAAGACCCGACGCCTGGCTGCGCTCAAGGCGCCTGATGGCTGGCTCAACATCATCGCCCGCGACTGGCTGGCGGAGGGAACGGTTTCGGTGGGTAGTGCGGCCGATAACGACATCGTCCTGCCTACTGGTCCCGAGCATGTCGGTCGCCTGATACAGGATGCCGATGGCGCAGTGACCTTTCATCCGGCAGATGATGGCCCGGCGATTAAGCTGGAGCTTTCCAAAAATAAGCCGCCTCGCTTCACTGCAGGCAATCTGCTGCTTGAGGTGACGACCCTCAACGGGCAGAACGCGCTGCGTGT
>CAKTFF010000164.1 GCA_934553185.1 uncultured Devosia sp. | reverse complement strand
AGGGAAGAGTGTGCCGCAGAAGTCATGCTATGGTCCAGACCATTAAGGTGAACACGGAGTTAAGCGCAGTGTCGTTGCAGCAACCTAGCAAGAAACAACGAACGGAAATGAGGATTGTCCCGCTATCCTTAACGGCGAAAGGAGCTAGTCAACTGGCCTAGTATGCCTATAAAACTGCGCTATACGACGGCTGGCAATCGCAGGATCTTGAGGATCGATAAAATTTGAAACAAATACTGATCATCGATTGTCTTGGTTCCTCGCGGCGATGGGTTCTGCTCCTGGTTGAGCGGCTCGAAGCCGCCGGCTACCGCGTTGGATTGAGCCGGATGGATGCCGCGCCGCGTTCTGGGGCTTTGGACCGGCTTCTGCGGCTGGAAGCGCGCCGGCTGCCCGTAGGCCTTGCAGCGCGGAGCGATGAACCCTTTCCACTGGCCCTTGACCAACCCGACTTGGTGATTGACCTGACCGGCTCCGCGCCCAGGCAATCCGCGCCAGTCTTGCAAATCCGCTTCAGCGGTCATGTGGGGCTTGAAGACGGCGTCACCGGTGTGTTCGGCGATCCACCACGGCCCGAACTCACGGTCTTGCTGGATGGCAACGTCATTGGCGCCGCACAGCCCATGCTGGACGACCGGATCTGGCTGACGCGCATGACAGACAACCTGCTGGCCAGCGCGACGACACTACTGGCGCAGAGCGTCAGCCGATATTTCGCCGGAAAGGCTGTTGCTCAATCGGCAACCCTGGTCCCGCCGGCGCCTCTGGGTCGTTTGCAGCAGCTTTACTGGCCCAATTTCCTGCGCGGTCTGGGCAAACGGCTGGGCAACAAGCTTCTACGCCGCAAGCCCTTTTACTGGCAGGTCGCTTACCGGGTGGTCGACGGCCCAGCCATTGCGCAAACAGCTGCTCTTGATGGCCTGCCATTCACGGTCCTGCCCGATGACGGACAGCGCTTTTATGCCGACCCGTTTCTCTTTGAGCACAACGGCACGACCTGGCTGTTTGTGGAAGAGTTTCCGTACAGCACCGGCAAGGGCATCATTTCGGTTGCTCAATGGCAGGGGGATGGCTTCAGCACGCCACAGCCGGTGCTGGAAGAGCCCCATCACCTCTCCTACCCCCAGGTCTTTGCTGAAGGGGACGAAATTTTCATGCTCCCCGAAAGCAGCGGGGGCAGCGAACTGGTGCTTTATCGGGCCAGCCAATTCCCCCATCGCTGGCAACGCGACACCGTGCTGGTGAGCGGTCGCGAGCTTAACGATGCAACCCTCTTGCGCCACGATGACAGGTTTTGGCTGTTCTGCACCGAACGCCTGCCCGGTGGCAGCGCGTCGGATACGCTGGTGATCCTCCATGCGGAAAACCCTCGCGGACCCTGGCTCGACCACAAAAGCAACCCCATCACCATCGATCGCCGGTCGGCACGCCTCGGTGGGGCCTTTGTTCGGGCGCCGGACGGCACCATCACCCTGCCCGTCCAGGATGGCAGCTTGGGCTATGGCGGCGGGCTGGGCCTGCTGCACGTCATGAAACTGGACGATGAGGAAGTGGTTCTGTCGCAGCCTGAGGCCATCGCGGCTGGCCCGGCCTGGAACCGGCAGGGCATCCATACGCTGAACCGCATGGGAAACATCGAGGTGGTCGACAGTGCTGGCTAGCGCCTGATGGTGTTCGATAGGGATGAGGCAGAAGCCTGCTCCGGCCGGCTGAAAGCCAGCAGCAACACGAACAGAATCAACAATTCCGGCGTCTTGGAGGAAAGAGCATTGTTGGAAAGCGACACAAGAATGAAGCACGTCGTCGCTACTTTTGCGGCAAGCGGCGCTCCTCGCAGCAAGACGCGCAGCATCAGCGCAAAACTCGCGGCGAAGAACATGGCGATGGGCAGCCCGAACAGAAGAATGAAAACAACAGGACTGCTCTCGATATAGGGCAGGCCGAGTTCTTCATTAACAATGGCGATCAGCGCATCGGCCGGCATGCCGAGCATGAGCTGTTTAAATTCGACATAGGCAAACACTTGATAGATGGTGACGCGCGCCATGGCGTTTTCATCAAACAGCGTATCGCCAAATCGGCTCAGCAACCCTCCGGCAAACAGCGCTGCAACCATGAGGACGCCGATCATCAGGATGACGATGAGGGCGAACGCCTTGGCGCGGCGCTCGTCGCGGCGGCTGAGCTGCGGCCAGCGGACAAACATCAAAAGGACCAGGATTTCGCCGGCGGCGAGCAGTAGGGCAAAGCGCGCACCCGATACGGCCGTGGCGACAAACAGCACGAACACGGCCAGCACCCGCAACCAGATTGGCCAGGGCACAAGGACTGCAAAGCCGAGCGCCGTCATGCAGATTGCTCCCAGTGCCAGCGGATGCTCGGACAGCCCCACAGGGCGGAACTGCAGCTCGATAAGGTCAAACGGCATGATGCGCTGCTGTGTTACCGCCTCGACGATGCCGAGCACGGCACTGAGGATCAGCACGCTTAAAACAACATGCCCAATTGCCTGGCGCACCGACGGCGGCAGAGCAAGCATGATCAGCCCAGCCGCACAGGCCACCAAATAGCTGTCGATCAAGAACCCTGCCGAACCGAACCGCCCGGTGACCACCAGAAACACAACCAGCACCATCAGCGTCAAGGCAAAGCGCAAAAGCGTGCGGAAGGTGGCAATGTCGCGTCCGCCCAAAACAATGGGCCGCGCGATCAGCACGAGGGGCAGCACCGTGAACACGAGGTAGGTGCCCAGGTGAAGCTTGAACAGAAACGGTCCGCCCTCGCTGGTGTAATCCACGAAGCGGTTCATGATCTGGGGCGAAACAACGATGCGGAGCACAACCGCAAACGCGATAAGCAGGAAGAACAGAAGCGTCAGGGCATTGCGGCGCCGGGCGTGGTCGGAGGCGCTGCCGTGATCCAGACTTGAAAGCGCCACGCTCCACCCGGCTGTCGAAACAAGACCAGACTTAACCACGATCCAGCTTGGCTGCGGCAGACGGTCCTGCATCGTGTATATCTGGCCAGCGATACACCAGTTTCCATAACGAGGCGTTAACAACATGCCCGTGGCATCCGATCTTTCCCACCGCGGCAGCGGCAGTGCGGCCCGCGCTTACGCGCGCCTCGACATCGAGCAGCGCGGGCGGGGCTTGGCGCATTCTCGGGAGGTCGCGGCAGCGCCACCGGCGCCGGTCACGCTGGAAAAGGTCGGTGACTTTCTCGAACTCGATCTTCGGCGCCTGTTTGTGTGGCTGCGCGCCGGCTTTCCGCTGATCCTTTTTCTTGCGGCGCTTGGTGCCGGGCTGGGTGGCGCCTATTCGATGTGGGCCAAGCCCAGCTATGTGGTGACAACCGATATCCTGATCGATCCGGCCAAGCTGCAAGTGGTGGGCGATGATCTGTTTTCTGCTCAGGGGCAGATCGACACGCAGGTGATCAATGTGGGCAGCAAGGTTCGCGTGTTGACCTCGGGCAATGTGCTCGAACGGGTGGTGGACGAGCTCGACCTCGTCAACGATCCCGAGTTTTTCGATCCCACGCCATCAGTGGGGTTCGCGGGCCTCTTTGACGGTACCGTTGAACCTGCTGGCGACGGCCGCCTTGCTGCGACCAAGGCTCTACGGGAGCGGATCACCACGCGGTCCGACGATAAATCATTCGTGGTGACGCTTTCTGTTGCAGCACAATCAACCGACAAGGCCATCCTCCTTTCCGACGCCATGGTGCGCGCTTTCCAGGCCGAGCTGGCCGTAGCAGAAGCCAACAGCGCCGGCGAAGCCGCGAGCACTTTGGGTGACCGGCTGGGCGAGCTCAAAAGCGATGTGCTGCTGGCCGAAGAGCGGGTGGAAAACTACAAGCGCGACCACAACCTGGCCTCAAGCGGCGGCCAGCTGGTCAGCTCGCAGGCCATGACGCAGCTCAACACCGAACTGGTTGCCGCCCAGTCCCGCGCCGTGGCGGCCCAGGCCAACTACGACATGCTGCTGAGCGCCGGAGCCAATGTGGGCGCAGATTCAACCCTCTCGGCAACGCTGATCACCCTGCGTGAAAAAGCTGCCACCGTGCAACAGGAACTGGATTCCCAGTCAGTGATCTATGGCCCGCGCCATCCCTCCATCGTCAGCCTCAGTGCCGAGATCGCGGCCGTCAACAGCCAGCTCGAAACCGAACTGAACCGCATTATCGCGACGGTCAAAACCGAGCTCGACCAGAACAATGCCGCTGTTGCGGCGCTGACCGCCCGCATGGATGCGCTCAAAACCGATCAGTTCGCCGACAACGACCTTCAGGTGGAACTGCGCGAGCTCGAGCGCGATGCTGCTGCCAAGGCGGCGATCTATGAGAACATTCTGTCACGTACCGGTCAGGTTAACGAGCTCGAACAGATCAACACCACCAATGTTCGCGTGATCTCGACGGCAACGCCCCCTGCTGGACGATCCTGGCCACCAAGAAGTGCGGTGCTGATCATGCTGGGTGCTTTCGCCGGCTTTGCCCTGGGCATGGTGCTTGCCCTCGCCCTGGGCATGATCCGCGACATGCGCCGGCCGTCCGCCAGCTCCATCCGGCAGGACGTCACGCCGGCAATGCAGTGAACAAGCGCCTCGTCTTTCACACCGCCAGCCTTCTTGGCGGCGGCGCGGAGCGCGTCTTTGTTCTTATGGCCAATGCCCTGGCCGAGCGGGGCCACGACGTGACCCTGCTGACCTGGAACGCCCAGGGACCTAACCGCCAGATGGTGTCTCCAAAGGTCAAGCTGCATGACCTCGAACTGCCGATCACCAATGGTGGCTATGGCAAGGCGGGCACCTTGCGGGGGCTGCGCGGCGCAGCAAGGGCTCTCCGGGAGATCGAACCGGACGCGGTGTACAGCGCGCCTGAATTCATGAACCTGCTCACCGCACTCGCGCTGCAGCTTGCTGGGAGCAAAGCGCGCTTCTTTCCCAGTTTTCACGCAGCGGCGGCGCTTAAGCCACAAGGGCTGGGCACACGGCTTGCAGTTCATGCCTCCCGCCTTGTCGCACAGCGCGCGACCAAAGCCATTGCCGTTTCTGATGGAGTGGGCCGCGAACTGGTGGAACGCGGCTTTGCGCGCCCCAAGGTCCTGACCATCCACAACCCGCTGTTTCCCCAGACGGGCGCTACGGCCAGCTATGGCTGGGAAGGGGAGCTTGCCCGCATGGGCAGCGGCCCCGTGATCGGCACGGCCGGGCGCCTGGTGGCGGTTAAGGATCAGGAAACCCTGCTGCGCGCCTTTGCTCTCCTCGCGCAAAGCCGTCCCCTGCGCCTCGTCATCTTTGGCGAAGGCCCGCTGGAAGGCCGCTTGCGCCAGGTCGCCCGAGACCTCGGCGTTGCCGATCGGGTTCTGTTTGCCGGCTATGTCAACGACCCGGCCGCTTGCTACCGCCATCTCGATCTCTTCGTGCTGTCGTCCCGCTCCGAAGGCTTTGGCAATGTGCTGGTGGAAGCCATGGCGGCGGGTGTCCCGGTGGTATCGACCGATGCCCCTTACGGTCCGCGCGAAATTCTTCAAGATGGCCTTCTGGGTGCCCTCGTGCAGGTCGGCGATGCCGGGGCCTTGGCCACCGCCATGGGTGATAGTCTTGACCATCCGGTCAGCGCCGCCAGGCTTAAAGCCCGCGCTGCAGATTTCACCCTCGACAAGGCAGCTGACCGCTACGAGGCACTGCTGAGCTGACCTGGTGCGGCGCGATTAA
>CAKTFF010000163.1 GCA_934553185.1 uncultured Devosia sp. | reverse complement strand
GCGCGACTTGGCCGTGGCCACCTCGGCCGTGATCTCCAGCGCCGTGCAGAACATGCCCGCAATCTGGTCGCTTTCGTCATGCACGGGCGTATAGCCGAACGAAAAATGCGTCTCCACCAGATGGCCGTTGCGCATCATCTGGAACTCGATATCGTCCATATAGGTGGGAACGCCCGCATAGGCCGCATCCATGATTGGCCCCACATCGGCGATGATGTCGGCCCAAACCTCGTTGAACGGCTTGCCCAGTGCCCACGGATGTTTGTCCGACAGCATGGGCGCATAACCATCGTTATAGAGCATGGTTCGCTTCGGTCCCCAGGCGATGAACATGGGTTGCTGGGATGTCAGCATGACCTGCACCAGCGTCCGCAGACCGCCTGGCCAACCCTGGGGAGGCCCCAGCGGTGTTGAACTCCAGTCATAGGACCGGATCAGTTCGCCCAGGGCTCCACCATCCGCCAGAAATGTCAGCCGCACCGGCGCAACCAGCGCCTCGGAATAGGAAGATATGCTCAACGCTTTGTCCGTCATCGGGAGTCGCAGCGACTAAGCGTGAATTCGGCTGGCTGGTCAAGAAATTGTGGCGTGATTGTGAACCAAGTTTTCCAGGGAGCCAACGCGCGCGAAGAACAATCGGGCCGAGATCACGTGAACCCAGCCGCCTTCGACTCCACCCAAGGGATCAAGGGCTTTCCTCCCGGAGCATCGCTCCTGGTCGATGCCACCGTCGCCGACAAACGCTCAGTCGGCCCCGGGCAGCGGCGATCGCTTGATCTCCAGCGGGGTGCGGAACCGCACGTCGCTTTGCGGGAACGGGATCTCGACACCAGCCGCCTTGAACGCATCCCACAGCGCCATCAGCACCTGTCCGCGCACATTGGTCAGCCCGTTGCGGGGATCGGTGATCCAGAAGCGCAGCTTGAAATCCAGCGACGACGCGCCGAACGAGGTCAGCCAGCACACAGGCTCCTTGTAGCTGCTGACCCGCGCCACGGTCTGGGCAGCAGCGATGGCGATGGCGCTGACCTCGTGCGGGTCGCTGTCATAGGCAACGCCGAATTCAACATCGACACGAACGTTTTCATCGGAATACGACCAGTTGATCACCTGCTGGGTGATGAAATCCTCGTTCGGAATGAGGTACTTCCGCCCATCCCGCGTCATCACCGAAACAAAGCGCGCCCGCAGGTCGACGATCCACCCGAACGTGTCTCCAAGCGCGATCGTGTCGCCCGGCTTCACCGAGCGATCGAGCAGGATGATGATGCCGGAGATGAAGTTGGACACCACTTTCTGCAAACCAAAGCCGAGGCCGACACCCACCGCACCCGAAACAATCGTCAGTGCCGTCAGGTCGACGCCGCTTGCCGTCAGCGCGAAAGCGCCGGCCCCGATCACGAGGCCGATGCGAACGAGCTTGCTGAACAGCACCTTGGCCGAAGGCGAAACATCGTCGGACCGCTTGAGCCGGCTTTCGATGATGTGGCTGACGAAAATGGCGCACCAGATGACGCCAGTCGTCACCAGTCCCGCCCGCAACAGCAGCAGGGCAGAGATGCGAAACGTGCCGATGCTGACAGCCAGGTAATCCAGCGCCGCAAAAACTGGCCCACTCAGGTTAAGCACCAGCAAGGCAACGTAGATCCAACCGACCAGCGCAACGAAGCGTGCCAGAGTACGGTTTCGGATGATGCGCGTGGCGACGGACAGAAAAAGCCAGGCGGCGGACAGCATCAGCACGATGGTTAGAAGCGCTTCAGGCAAGCCCGATGCCAGCAGCGCCAGGCGGCAGATCAGCAGCGCCACGGCGAAGACCAGCAGCCGCGATCGTCGGATCAGTGTCACGGCAAGGCGCAGCAGGTTCGGATTACCCTTGATGCGCCTGGCCTGCCGCTCGAGCATGCGCTCCAGCATCTTGCCTAGTGGCATGGCCACAACCCAAGCCAAAGCCACGATGGCCAGTTGGATCAATGTCCACTCGTTCCAGTGCAAGCCAAAAAGCTCGCGAGCGGCACGCTCTAGGCTGCCCCCAAGCTGGCTCCAGTTTTCCGGCATGGTCTCTCCTGTCCGCCAACGCTGCATGCAATGCTGGTTCAGCTTGTACGCAAACGCCGCTCAAACAAAGAAGTGCCGCAGCGCATCGACTTTGCGCCTGCCCCCCTGCACCGACCTGGCGACACAAAACACGTGCCCTTAGCGGGTAATCCCGCTATTGACGCAGCAGCAAGACCCCGGAGACCGCCATGCGCCAGGACAGTCGCCTGTCACGCCTTCTTCATGTCCTGCTCCACATGCACGGACGTGACACCCCGCTGACCTCCGAAACCATTGCTGCCATGCTGGGCTCCAACCCGGCCGTCGTGCGCCGCACCATGGCTGGTCTGCGCGAAGCCGGTTACGTCCGCTCCGAAAAAGGCCATGGCGGTGGCTGGACCCTCAATCGGTCACTGAGCGAGATCACCCTGCTCGACGTGTACCGCGCCCTTGGCCATGCCGAGCTTTTCGCCTTTGGCTTGTCCAATGAAGATCCCAGCTGCCTTGTGGAGCAGGCCGTCAACAGCGCGATGCGCAAGACGCTCCTTGAAGCCGAGCAACTGATGCTGCAGCGCTTTGGCGAAGTGACTCTGGCCGACCTTGCCGCCGATTTTGCCAAGCGCCGCGCCAGCCATCCTCATTGCGACAGCGACCATGCAGGTCTGGTCGGCAGCCACTAAGCCGGAACACTGATCTCCGGCGTATCCAGCGCCAGCACTGGTGCCCGAAAGCCCATCGACGCCCACGCCGCAAACAGCTTGCCGATGAACTTGGTTGTCGGCCAGCGGCCCGCTGGAACCGCGTCATCCAGGACGACGCCGTCCGGCACATCGCCCGTCACTGTCCGGAGATCCGGCGCCGGGCGTGCCCCCTCGGGCCACAAAGTGCCGTAAAGGCTCGCCCAATGTCCGCCCTTGAATTCCAGCAGCACGGGCGTGTTGCAACATGTTGCAAGGACACGTCGCGTCTGCCGGTCAGGCGCAAGACGAAAGTTGCGCAGCCATTCCTTGCCGCTGGTGATGCGGACGCGGTCCTTGCGATACATCACAAAGGGCGTGCCCCCGTTCGGCTCGGTGATCGGCGAAGCGCCCGGCAGGCCCGCCATGCGCCGCGCCGCGTCCCGGCACGAATGGCAATGGCACTCCGCCGAAATGATGGGCGCGTCCACCACCTCAAGATGAACCTTGCCGCAGCGGCAAGAAAGAGCCGTGGTCGCCATCATTGTTCTCCACTCCGTCTTGCCCCAACTCTGCCACGGGCACGCGCCATGGTCCACAAGCCTGCTGACACCCTGTGTCAGGGAGAGCTGTTCCCTCTCCGTTCGGTAGCGTTTATGCTCGGGGAAATATTGCATTCTGCCGGCTCATTCCCCACCTGAGTCGTCTCCCCAGATCAACGGTGTTCCATGGCCGACAAGTCTGCCCGTCCCGGCAAAGCCGACTTTTCCATCGACGACTTTCTTGGCGAGATCGAGAAAGCCGAGGACATCGCGGCATCCAAGCCCCTTTATGCCGAACGCATGCGCAACAAGCGCGCACTTGATCGTGCCGACCAGAAGGCTGCTGCCGAGGCTGCCGAAGCCGCTGCCCCAAAAACCGCGCTCGAAAAGCGTCGCACCACCAAGTCCTCGCATGCCTCGGTCACCGGCATGGCGGCAAAGCCCAACAAAACCAAGATCAACTCCGTCGAGCGCATCGACTTCGAAGGCATGGGCGAAGCCCCTCAGGCCGGCTTCAACCACATGCCGTCTGCCAAGACCGTCGCCGGTATGATCGGCAATCCCACCACCAAGGCGGACATGCTCGACGCGCTGGACGCTTCGGTCCGGAAGAACAAGGCCCGCAAGGGCGAGAGCCTAGAGAACGCGCAGACCGTCGGCATCACCGCCACGGTGAAAGCCCTCGAACAGATCATCCTCCACGGCCGCAAGGAAGTGGAAGGCTCCTCCCCCTGGGTGCCCCACAAGGCGCAGAACCGGCTCGAAAAGCGCGTGCCCCGCCGCCCGTTCCGCATGCAGACCGGCTACACCCCCGCCGGCGACCAGCCCACCGCCATTGCCGAACTCATCGAGGGCATCAACAACGGCGAAAGCGACCAGGTGCTTCTCGGCGTCACCGGCTCGGGCAAGACCTTCACCGCCGCCCAGGTCATCGCCGGCACCAACCGCCCCGCCCTCATCCTCGCGCCCAATAAGACCCTCGCCGCCCAGCTCTATGGCGAGTTCAAGACCTTCTTCCCCGACAACGCGGTGGAATACTTCGTTTCCTACTACGACTACTACCAGCCCGAGGCCTACGTCCCGCGCACCGACACCTATATCGAGAAGGAATCCACCATCAACGAGCAGATCGACCGCATGCGCCACTCGGCCACGCGCGCGATCCTCGAGCGCGACGACGTCATCATCGTCGCCTCCGTCTCCTGCATCTACGGCATCGGTTCGGTGGAAGACTACACCGCCATGACCATCGACGTGCAGAAGGGCCAAAAGATCGACCAGCGCGAGCTGCTCGCCAAGCTCGTCGCCCTCCAATACAAGCGCGGCGACACCGGCTTCGTGCGCGGCACCTTCCGCGTCCGCGGCGACACCGTCGAAATCTTCCCCGCCCACTATGAAGCCGCCGCCTGGCGCGTATCGCTGTTCGGCAACGAGATCGAATCCATCACCGAATTCGATCCCCTCACCGGCAAGAAGTCCGCCGATCTCACCTTCATCCGCGTCTTCGCCAACTCCCACCACGTGACGCCGCGCACCACCATGAACCAGGCGATCAAGCTCATCCGCGCCGAACTCGCCGCGCGCCTCCAGGAGCTCAACGGCGCCGGCCGCTTCCTTGAAGCCCAGCGACTCGAACAGCGCACCCTGTTCGATCTCGAAATGATGGAAGCCACCGGCTCCTGCGCCGGCATCGAGAACTATTCGCGCTACTTCTCCGGCCGCAAGCCCGGCGAGCCGCCCCCGACCCTGTTCGAATACCTGCCCGACAATGCCCTGGTCTTCGTGGACGAATCCCACGTCACCATCGGCCAGCTCGGCGCCATGTATCGCGGCGACCTCCGCCGCAAGGCGACCCTGGCCGAATACGGCTTCCGCCTCCCCTCCTGCATGGACAATCGCCCCCTCCGCTTCGAGGAGTGGAACGCCATGCGCCCCCAGTCGGTCTATGTCTCGGCCACGCCCGGCTCCTGGGAAATGGACCAGACCGGCGGCGTTTTCGCCGAACAGGTCATCCGCCCCACCGGACTTATTGACCCTCCCGTGGAGATACGCCCCGCCAAGGCACAGGTCGATGACGTGGTCGACGAAATCCGCCAAACGAACAAGGCCGGCTACCGCACCCTCCTCACCGTCCTCACCAAGAAAATGGCCGAGGACCTCACCGAATATCTCCACGAACAGGGCATTCGCGTGCGCTACATGCACTCGGACGTCGACACCATCGAGCGCATCGAAATCATCCGCGACCTGCGCCTGGGCGCCTTCGATGTCCTGGTCGGCATCAACCTCCTGCGCGAAGGCCTCGACATTCCCGAATGCGGCCTCGTCGCCATTCTCGACGCCGACAAGGAAGGCTTTCTCCGCTCAGAAACCTCCCTGATCCAGACCATCGGCCGCGCCGCCCGCAACGTCGACGGCAAGGTGGTCCTTTACGCCGACAAGATCACCGGCTCCATGGAACGCGCC
>CAKTFF010000162.1 GCA_934553185.1 uncultured Devosia sp. | reverse complement strand
GCACATGACAGCAGAAAAGCTCGGCTTTGACCGGCCCACAAGCAATTCACTCGACGCCGTGTCGGACCGCGATTTCATCCTTGAAACCCTTGCCGCGGCCTCGATCTGCGCCATGCACCTGTCGCGCTTTGCCGAAGAAATGGTGATCTGGAGCTCGGCGCAGTTCGGCTTCGTGCGGCTGTCGGACAGGTGGACGACCGGCTCTTCCATCATGCCGCAAAAGCGCAATCCCGACGCTGCCGAACTGGTGCGCGCCAAGATCGGGCGCATCCTCGGTGCCCTGACCTCGCTCCTCGTGGTGATGAAGGGCCTGCCGCTCGCTTATTCAAAGGACATGCAGGAGGACAAGGAAGTCGCCTTTGACGCTCTCGATGCCCTCTCGCTGTCACTGGCGGCCATGACCGGCATGGTGGGCGACATGGTCGCCAATCGCGAGAGGATGCGCGCCTCGGCCTCGGCCGGCTTTTCCACCGCCACCGACATTGCCGACTGGCTGGTGCGCGAACTCAACATCCCCTTCCGCGACGCCCACCACATCACCGGCCAGGTCGTCGCCCTGGCCGAAAACAAGAACTGCGGCCTTGAAGGCCTCACCATTGAGGACTTCAAAACAGTCGATGAGCGCATCGATTCGCGCATCCACAAGGTTTTGACCGTGGAAGCCTCCGTCGGCGCCCGTCAATCCTATGGCGGCACCGCCCCAGCCAATGTGCTCGCCCAGGCCGCCCGCTGGAAAACCCTTCTCACCGGCCAACCACACGAGCCCCGCCCCCTGGGCAAAAAGAAGCATGGCGGCCATGGCGATGGCGGTGTTGACTGATTCTGGTCTAGCCCCGATCCTTTCCCTCTCCCCTTGAGGGAGAGGGAGCACTTCCGCGTTTAGCGGCAGTGCAGGGTGAGGGGTGCTGCGCCATCCCATGCCTTGATGCTGGCGACGAGCCCAGAATCTCTTATCGGGCGCGACGCGCCACCTTCTCCCTCAGGGTGAAGGAAGAAGTGGAGAGCGCCATGCCTCAAGAAATTAGACACATGCGCCTCACCGAGCGTCATGTCGGCTACCTCCAGCCCGAGCAGGTGTCCGAGGACATGCCCGAGCCACCCGAAGGCATGCATCAGGCGACCCCGGACGATCACCAGCGCACCATTGACGCGCTTCTCGGCCCCGACCCCGAGCAGAACGAAGTCTGGATCTTTGCCTATGGCTCGCTGATCTGGAAGCCTGCCTGCGACTTTGTTGAAATGCGCACCGGCCTCGTTCGTGGCTGGCACCGCCGCTTTTGCCTGGGCTGGAACAACCGCTTTCGCGGTTCGGACCAGAACCCTGGCCTCATGCTGGCGCTTGATCGCGGCGGCGCCTGCAAGGGCGTGCTCTACCGGCTTCCGCCCGGCCGCATTACCGAAAGCATGCACCTTCTGCTTGAGCGCGAAATGAGCTGGCTGCCCTCCGCCTTTCCCCCGCGTTGGGTCAAGGCGCGCTCGGGAGAGCGAACCATCCGGGCCATCACCTTTTGCATCGACCGCCATTCGGGCCGCTATGTCTCGGGCCTTTCCGACCAGCGCATCGCCCAGGTGCTGGCGACCGCCGTCGGCACGCGCGGCTCCATGGCCGAGTATCTTTACGCCACCGTCCGGCACCTCGAAGACATCGGCATCCACGATCCCCACCTCTGGCAGCTCCAGGCGCTGGTCGCCGCAGAAATAGAAGCGGCCTTCGAGGGCAGCAGCTAAGTCCCCGCTTTTGTTCTTCAGGCACTTGGCCTAAACAGCCACCGGGCCCCCTTCTCCCCTCGTGGGAGAAGGTGGCGCGCAGCGCCGGATGAGGGGGTCTGCGTTTGGGGAGAGATACCCCTCACCCGACCTTCGGGCACCTTCTCCCACAAGGGGAGAGGGGGAAGAGAGCAACAACATGGTCCACCACTTCACCCACCGCGACGACACGCTCTATGCCGAGGACGTTGATCTCAACGCGCTTGCGGCCGAAGTGGGCACCCCCTTCTACTGCTATTCCAGCGCCACCCTGCGCCGTCATGTCCGCGTGGTGAAAGCCGCCTTCGAAGGCATCCCGACCCTCCTTGCCTATGCCATGAAGGCCAATTCCAACCAGGCCGTTCTCAAGCTCATGGCCGCCGAAGGCGCCGGGGCCGACGTGGTCTCACTCGGCGAACTCGAACGAGCACTGGCCGCCGGCATCAGGCCCGACATGATCGTGTTTTCCGGCGTCGCCAAGACCGGGGGCGAGATGCGCCGCGGCCTTCAAGTTGGCATCAAGTGCTTCAACGTCGAAAGCGAGCCCGAACTCGAGCGGCTGTCGATGATTGCGGCCGATATGGGCCTCACCGCCCGCGTCTCGGTGCGCGTCAATCCCGATGTCGACGCCCGCACCCATGCCAAGATTTCCACCGGCAAGGCGGAAAACAAGTTTGGCATTCCCTTTGGCCGCGCCCGCGATGTGTATCGCCGCATTAGCGAGCTTCCCAACATCGAAGCTGTCGGCGTCGACATGCATATCGGCTCCCAGCTCACCGACCTAGAACCCTTCGGCACCGCCTTTGGCCTCATGGCCGAACTGGTGGGCCAACTTCGCGCCGATGGTCACCGGATCGATCATGTCGATGTCGGCGGCGGCCTTGGCATCCCCTACAATATCGACGAAGACGCGCCGCCCGCGCCCCAGGCCTATGCCGCCGTGGTCCGCGACAAGGTGGGCCAGCTCGGCTGCTCGCTCGTTATCGAGCCGGGGCGTCTGCTTGTCGGCAATGCCGGCATCCTCGTCACGCGCGTCGAATATGTGAAGGAAGGCTCCACCAATTTCGTGATCGTCGATGCGGCGATGAACGATCTGATCAGGCCCACCCTCTACGAGGCGCACCACGACATCGTGCCGGTCAACCACTCCAACCTGGCCCCAATCACCGCCGACATCGTCGGCCCGGTCTGCGAAACCGGCGACTACCTCGCCAAAGCCCGCACCATGCCGGGCGTTGCCGAGGGCGACCTTCTTGCCGTCATGAGCGCCGGCGCCTATGGCGCGGTCATGGCCTCGACCTATAATTCACGCGCCCTGATCCCCGAAGTGCTGGTCGACGGCAACCGCTGGCACGTGATCCGCCCACGCAAGTCGGTGGAGGAACTGATCGCCCTCGATTCAGTCCCCGACTGGCTCTAGGCCCTATTCCGGCAATCCCCGCCGGGCCAGCGGCACCACTTCCACCGGCTTGCCCGCCAGCGCGTCATCCACTTTCTGCAAAAGGTCGGCCAGCGTGAACGGCTTGGTGATCACGTCATAGATCAGCGCATCGAGCCCATGCGCCCGTTCGCGCTGGTCGGCAAAGCCGGTCATCAGCACGATGATCACTTCGGGATATTTCGCCGCCACATGCAGCGCCAGCGCGATCCCGTCCATGATGGGCATCTTGATGTCGCTGAGCAGCAGGTCGAACCGCCCTTCTTCGGCATCGGCCGTTTCAGCGGCAAGGCCGCCATCTTCTTCGGCCACCACCTCGTGGCCATGCATCTGCAGGGCGCTGACCACAAAGGCGCGCACCGAGGGATCGTCTTCGGCAACCAGAATTCGGGCCATCAGTGATGCTCCGGAGAAGGATGTAAATCGGGTTCTGCCACCGCAGGCTGCGGCGGCGCTTGTGCATGGTCTGTCGCCGCGGGACCCTCGCCGCGCGCTTGTGACAGCGCCTCAAGGCTTTCCGGCGGCACCTGCCCGCCATCAAAGCTGAGGCGAACCCGCGAGGCATTGCCCGGCGGCAGCGTCAGCTGGGTATCAAAGCTCGTGCGTTCCCCCGCCTGCAGGCCCTTCACCGAAGGGGCGGCGCTCCACTGGTAGATCGGCTGCCCGTGATCGTCGAGAAGCGTCACCACAACGGGCGGCACCGGCACCGGTTCAGGCTCGATCCCCACGATCTGGGCCGAAACCACCAGCGTGTCCTTGCCGTTTTGGATTGTGCGCAGCGTCGTCACCCGGTCGAACTCGAGCCCCACGACATTGACGCCCAGGCCCACCGCCTCATAAACGCCCGCCATAGAGGGAAACCGCGTCACCACCTCCACGCGCCCCCAATAGGCGACAACAAGAATAGCGGCGAGCATCACCACGCCCACCAGCCGCAGGCTGCGCCGCAACCGCGCCAGCGGCAGCTCGGCGGCAATGGCCGTCTGCCGCTTGCTGAAGTCCTTCTGCCGCTTGTTGATCAAGGCCGGATCGACCTTGGCAGCCTCTTGCCGCCCTGAGTCGGTGCTGCTCCGCTCTTGTTCAGCTGCGGGCTGGGTTTCGGCCACCGCCTTGCGGGCCTCTGCCTCCATCACCTCGTCAAGCGCATCCTCGTCCATGGCGTCCGACGCCGCGCTGTTTTCTGCCGGCGCCTCGGGCACAACAGGGCGCTGCTGCCATGCCCCGTTGCAATGGGCACACTGCACCTTGCGGCCAACCGCCCCGATGGCCTCGAAGGCCACCTGGTACTTGGTCTGGCAATGGGGACAGGTAATGATCATCTGGCCGGGGCGAAAGAATAGGTGTGTTTCCCCAGCAAACTAGCGGCAGGACGTTAAGACTCCTCAAACCCCCGCATGCACGCTCATCCACCACATATTCGCCCCTTTCATGCGGCCAAGCACATGCTCAAGCGCATGGGGCGGCGCGAAGGCTGTTATGATGCGCCCGACACCTGATTCGCCCCTGCGGCGGACCGATGGGGAGCGGCCGGACTTGATCGAGTTTTCCAATGTGGGGCTGCGCTATGGCAATGGCCCGGAAATCCTCCATGACCTTTCCTTTTCCGTCGAGCCGGGCTCGTTCCACTTCCTGACCGGGCCCTCGGGCTCGGGCAAGACCAGCCTCCTGCGCCTGCTGCTTCTTTCGCTTAAGCCCTCGCGCGGCCGCGTCACCATGTTCGGCGAGGATGTCAGCGACCTGTCCCAGGATCGGCTCCTGCAGATGCGGCGCCATATCGGCATCGTTTTCCAGGAGTTCCGGCTCCTTGACCACCTCACCACCTTTGAAAACGTCGCCTTGCCTCTCCGCGTCCTTGGCCAGCAGGAAAGCGAATACCGTCCCAATGTCACCGAACTGCTTGAATGGGTCGGCCTGGGCGAAAGGATGAACGCGCCGCCATCGCTCCTCTCGGGGGGCGAAAAGCAGCGCGCCGCCATCGCCCGCGCCGTGATTGCCCGCCCCAAAGTGCTTCTGGCCGACGAGCCCACCGGCAATGTCGATCCCGAACTAGCGAGCCGCCTCGTTCACCTCTTCGCCGAGCTTAACCGCACCCTGGGCATGACCATAATCTTGGCCACGCACGAACTGCCTTTACTTGAAAAATTCCCCTATCCCCGCATGCTGCTCAGCAAGGGCGAGCTGGTGATCCATGATTGAGCGCATTCTCCGCTTCCTGCCCACGCGCAAGGGCGCCGCGCCCATCGTCCCGGAAAAAAGCGTCGCCGGCCGCACGCTGCTGCTGCTGATCACCATCATGAGCTTTCTCTCCGCCGTAACGCTGGGCGGGGTGGTGCTGGTGCAAAAATCAGCCATCGCCTGGTCCGCCGATGTGGGCCGCGAAGTCACAATTCAGCTTCGCCCCGTCGATGGCGAGGTGATGGAAACCAGCCTGCGCACCGCCGTCTCCCTTGCCCAGTCGACGCCGGGCGTTGCTTCGGCGCGCGCCCTTTCCGTCGAGGAAAGCCAGGATCTTCTCGAACCCTGGCTTGGCGCCGGCCTTGACCTCACCGC
>CAKTFF010000161.1 GCA_934553185.1 uncultured Devosia sp. | reverse complement strand
CAGTAGCATCTCCCGGTCCGCCCGATTGACGTTTACGGGGAAGCGGTCGCGGTTCTGGAGCGCCCAGGCGAGCTTGGGATCAATGGCAAGATCGAGAAGGCCATCGGTGCCGCCCGAAACGATCTCGGGCACGTCAAAGCCATAAAACCGGATCAACCAGTCGGCCTGATACAGTCGATGCTCTCGCATCAGCGGCGGCGCCTTGAGCGGCAAACGGGACGAACTGTCGGGAATGGGCGAGAAGGCAGAGTAATAAACGCGCCGCAGCTTATAGCCCGAATAAAGTCCCGCTGCCCGATTAAGAATGGCGCCATCATCGGCCGCATCGGCACCAACAATCATCTGCGTCGATTGCCCGGCCGGGGCAAATTTGGGCTTGGCAGCCCGCGCCTTCTTGTCCGGCCCCGCCTCATCGAGCTTGCCGCGCACCCGTGCCATCGCGGTGCGGATTTCGCTTGGCTTTTTCTCCGGCGCCAGCGTCTCAAGCCCAATGTCTGTGGGCATTTCGATATTGGTGGATAGCCGGTCGGCCCAGCGCCCCGCTTCAGCCAGCAGCTCCGGCGACGCATTCGGGATGATCTTGAGGTGAATATAGCCACCGAACTGATGATCCTCGCGCAGCGAGCGCGCCACGCGCACCAGTTCTTCCATCGTGTAGTCAGGCGACTGGATCACCCCGGAGGACAGAAACAGGCCTTCGATATAGTTGCGCTTGTAGAAGTCGAGCGTCAGCCGCACCACTTCCTCCACGCTGAACCGGGCCCGCTGCACGTTGGAGGACGAACGATTGACGCAATAAATGCAGTCATAGACGCAGAAATTGGTCATGAGAATCTTGAGCAGCGAGATACACCGCCCGTCCGGCGCATAGGAGTGGCAAATGCCGCTGCCTTCGGTTGAGCCAATGCCGCCGGTGCCCGCGCTATTGCGTTTTTCAGTGCCCGATGACGCGCAAGATGCATCATATTTGGCAGCATCAGACAAAATCGCGAGCTTTCGGCGCAGTGTCAGCGCAGCCATGTGCGTTCCCTTTTCGTTCAGGATCATAGATATGGTGCAAAGCAATGGAGTGCACGCGCAAAAGCACAATGGTGAGGCGATTGTGATCGTTCCGACAGCCTGATGGTGGCGCTTAGATGAACCAAACTAGCTGTCGGTCAGAAGGCGCTACCAAGCCTGCTTTGTTGTTCACTCTTGCGCACCAGTGCGTCGCCATTGTCCACCTGCACAAGTGGCCAGGCGTCCTCTACATTCGCCTCAATATCACGCACCACCAGCCAAGGAGACACCATCATGACGCTTGAACTCGGAGGCATCCACCACCTCACCGCCGTTACTGCTCAAGCCAAAAAGAACCTTGCCTTCTATACGCAAACTTTGGGCATGCGGCTGATCAAGAAAACCGTCAACCAGGACGACACAACGGCCTACCACCTGTTTTATGGCGATGGCGTCGCCTCCCCTGGTGCCGACCTGACCTTTTTCGATTTCGACGCGGCGCCCGAACAGCGCGGCAACCATACGGTGAGCCGCACGGGCCTGCGTGTCGACAGCGAGGACAGCCTCACCTGGTGGAAAGAGCACCTGCAGAACCACAATGTGGGCACCTCCGCCATCAAGGAGCGAAATGGCCGTCTGTCACTGGATTTCGAGGACTTCGAAGGCCAGCGCTTTCGCATGGTGATCGATGACCACAACAAGGTCGTGCCCTGGGCAAAGTCCCCCGTGCCGGCCGAGCGGCAGATCATCGGCCTTGGTCCCATCTCCATGTCCGTGCCACGCCTTGATCGCACCGAGGCGGTACTGACGCAGGTGATGAACATGCGCAAGGTTCGCTCCTATCCTGCCGGCAACGGCAACAGCGAAACCCATGTCTTCGAGATGGGTCCCGGCGGCCCTGGCGCTGAACTCAACGTCGTCGTAGACCCAACGCTCAAGCCCGCCCGCCCCGGTGCTGGCGGCGTCCACCATGTTGCGTTCCGCACGCCCGACCAGGACACGCTGCGGCAGTGGATCAACAGGGTGAACCAGGTCGGCATCCGCTCGAGCGGCGAGGTCGAGCGCTTCTACTTCACCTCGCTCTACTTCCGCGAACCCAATGGCGTCCTGTTCGAGATCGCCACGGACGTTCCCGGCTTTGCCGCCGACGAGCCGATGGAAACGCTGGGAGAGTCCTTGTCGCTGCCGCCATTCCTTGAAAACCGCCGCGCCAGCATTGAAGCCAACCTCAAGCCGCTGGTTTGATGCCCGCTTGCAAATAGCCGACGGCGGGGCGACACAGGGGCATGAACAAACTCGTCCATGCCCTCCCCGCCATCCTGGCCGTCCTGTGCCTCCTGGCCTTTCTCCCCTGGACGCTGGGCGTGCCAGGCGTCGACAACGATTATGCCAAAGGCTGGACCATCGGTTTTAATGCCATTGTGTGGTACCTGGTTTTCTATGCCGCCACGATGGCGCTGAGTCTTATTGCCAGACTTGCCCGACGTCCAATTCCGCGCTGGATCAACTGGCTGCGCATGGGCGGCCTTGCCGCCTTTGTTGTCGCTCAGGCGTTCGCCTGGCCGCTGATCCTGCGCTAAGGCTTACTTCTGCGCTTGTTGCGGTGTTATGACCGCCCTAGCACAGCCAAACGGAGGCACGAGCCATGGACGAACCCAAGCAAAGCCCCTTCAAGCTCAATCGCGGCCGCGTGCTGATCCTGGTGCTCGGCGCACTGGCCCTCGTCATAGGCATTTCCACCTGGTTCGGCGGCATCAACGCTTATCAACAACTGCGCGAGGCCAATGCTGAGGCGACGAGCCGGACGGCGGCGGACACTGAGCCCACCCTCTCCCCTTGAGGGAGAGGGACAACATTTTTGCGTTCAGCAGAAATGTTTGGGTGAGGGGTACTGCGCCCGCCTATGCCCGAACTCTAGAAAGAAACCCCTCATCCGCCCTTCGGGCACCTTCTCCCTGAAAGGGAGAAGGTAGATCGGAGCTTCGTTCCTAAGCCGCAAACACCTGTGGCACGGCTTCAGCGATAAACCCGCCGCCCCACACTTCCGATGTCGCCGTATCATCGGCATAGAACACACACGCCTGGCCCGGCGAAATGCCGTATTCGCCCGACACCAGCGTCACGTAAACGGCGCCATCGCGCTGCTGGATCACGGCGGGCTGCGGACCGCGCGTCGAGCGCACCTTTACCTCGACCGGCGCTCCGTTGCCGGTCGCCACTTCCCCAAGCGGATGGTCGCCAAGCCAGTTCACGTCGCGCAGGCGCACCGTGTGGGTCTTAAGCGCCTCGCGCGGACCAACGATCACCCGGCCGGTCTTGTGCTCAAGCTTGATCACATAGAGCGGCTCGGCAGCGGCCACGCCCAGCCCCTTGCGCTGGCCAATCGTGTAGTTGACGATCCCCTCATGGGTGCCCAGCACCCGCCCGTCGAGATGAACGATTTCGCCCCTCGTCACCGCCTCGGGATGCATCTTGCGGATGATGTCGGCATACTTGCCCTGCGGCACGAAGCAGATGTCCTGCGAGTCATGCTTTTCGGCAATCTCGAGCCCCATGTCGCGCGCCAGTTCGCGCACTTCGGGCTTAGCCATGCCGCCGAGCGGGAAGCGAAGGAAGTCGAGCTGTTCCTGTGTGGTCGCAAACAGGAAATAGGTCTGGTCGCGATCCCCGTCCACCGGACGATAAAGCTGGCGGCGGCCATTCTCACCCAGCCGGCTCTGCACATAATGACCCGTCGCCAGCACATCGGCGCCAAGGTCCTTGGCGACTTCCAGCAGGTCCACGAACTTGACCGACTGGTTGCAGGCAATGCAGGGTACCGGCGTTTCACCCTGCTGATAAGCATTGGCGAAAGGCGCGATCACCGAGCGCTTGAAGCGCTCTTCATAGTCCAGCACGTAATGGGGAATGCCCAGCGTTGCCGCCACCCGGCGCGCATCGTGGATGTCCTGCCCAGCACAGCAGGCGCCCTTGCGATGGGTCGCCTCGCCATGATCATAGAGCTGGAGGGTAACGCCCACCACGTCATAGCCTTGCCGGGCCAGCAGCCCCGCAACAACCGAGGAATCGACGCCCCCCGACATCGCGACAACGACGCGCGTGTCTTGGGGACGCTTGGCAATATCAAGCGAGTTCAACATTTTTCCCTATCCGGTTGGGTTCAAGGGCCAGCGGACGAATGGTTCGGCGTCCATACGCCTTTGCAGCGCCGCTCGCAACATTTGCCCGGCAGTTTCTGCCGGTCGCACCGCACGGCATCCCCCGCCCAACCCGCAATCCTCCAATTTCGGCGGGAAAACAGGCGCGTCGAACTTGGCATCACCTTTGCATTGTCTTGGGCAAACAGTCTTTTTTGACGGAATTCTCTGTGGCTTCCCCATTCGCCATCGCCATGCCCTCCACCCCTGCCGCACCCACCCTGGTCGGCGCTCTGGCGCCTGCTGGCGCGGTCGACAGTTTCGCAGCCCTGCTGGACGGGATGGATCAATCCACCCTTCTGCCCACCAACACGGGTGAAACGAGCGCCGCGCTCAACCTTGGTAATGCGGTCAACCTTTCGCTGGGCTTCGGGACGCCCGAGATTGCGACGGAAATGGAACCCAAAACGGCCATCGAGATCGAGATCGATCCCGTCGCCGTTCCGGTTGATGCGCCGGTGACCGTGGCACCGCAGCTGGTCGAGCTCGCAGCAGATCTCACAAGCCTGCGCGACCAGATGGCCAGCGACAAGCCGGTGGACGATGAGCTCCTCGAAAAAATCGACGCAACGCTGAACGACCTTGCCGACCAGCTCGGCATCAAACTCGAGGCGCCAACACAGCGCGACTTCGACGCCCTGATCGAAGCCCTCGTGCCCGGAAACGAATCGCTTCCCAGCCAACTCACTGCCGCTCTGGCACCCCTCGTTGAACCGCTTCGCGCGCCACCGTCCCCTGAACTGACCGAGGTGGGCGCGCCGCCCCTGCCCGCTGCGGCCAAGCCGATCGGCGACAAGCTGGCGGCGCTCCTTGTGGCACTTGACCAAACGCCAGCCCTGGCCGAGCAGCTCGACGTCGCAGCCGAAGCCAGTCCCGATCTTGAGGCCGCGCTGGAAAAGCTCGCCGCTATGCCTCTGTCTCTCGATGAGCAAGCCGCAACGCCCGCCCTCGCCCGGCCCGAACTCAAGCTCACCGAAGCGGTGCTGGCTGGCGCCTCCAGTGCCCTCGTCGCGGAGGATGCCGCTCCCGACGCTCCCCCTGCCGATGCGATAGAGGCAGCAGCGCCTGGCGCGCCGGCTGAAAAGCTCGCACCCCAGGGCAAGGACAGCGGCTCGCCAGACAAAGGTAGCGGCGCGCCTGCGAAGGATACCGATCCGACCGCTCGCCCCGCCAACGACCCCAAAACCGCTGAACTACGTCCTGCCGCAACCGTCGCCGACCGGCAACCCGAACCCGCAGCGGCCCTGCCTCAACATTCGCAGGCCCGCGTCGACATCGCCGCGGCCGCGCGCCTCGTGCAGGCCGGCTACCAAACCAGCCAGCAGCAGCTCAACCTGCCCCAGCTCGCCTTTGAACTGGTCCGCCAGGTCAATGACGGCAATACCCGCTTCCAGATCCGCCTCGATCCGGCCGAGCTGGGCAAGATCGACGTTCGCGTGGACATCGACGCCTCCGGCCAGGTCAATGCGCGGCTGACGGTGGAAAAGGCCGAAACGCTGGACCTGATGCAGCGTGACCAGCGCGGCCTCGAACGCGCCCTTCAGCAGGCGGGGCTCGATGGCGCCAAGACCAACCT
>CAKTFF010000160.1 GCA_934553185.1 uncultured Devosia sp. | reverse complement strand
GCATGGCAAAGCGCACCTTGGGGTCCTGGATTTCGGCGGCGCCGGGCATGCCCTCGACACCCTTGCCCAGGTTGAAACCGACCTGCATGCGGCGGGTGCCGTTCACCTTGGCGACGGTGGCCGAGCCGGAAGCATCGATGGCCGCGATCTGGTCAGGCGCCACATTGGTGATGATGTCGACATTGCCCGCGATCAGTTCGGCCGTGCGGGTCGAGGCCTCGGGAATAATGCGCCAGATGATGGTGTCGAAGGTGCCGGGGTCCTTGACCTTTTCGAGCACGATTTCGGAGCCGCGCTCCCACGATGCCAGGCGATAAGAGCCCGAGCCGATCGGATTGGAAGCGGCCTCTTCGGGGGTCATCTGCTCATAGCTGTCTTTGCAGTGAATAAAGACCTGCGCCATCATGCCCAGCGCCAGCGTCGTCCTGGCGGACAGGTTCACCTTGACGTTGAGCTCGTCCACCACTTCGGCGGACTGGAAGCCGAGCGTTGTATAAACAAAGCCGGGCGTATTGCCGGTAAAGGCGCTGGCCTCGTCAGCCGGGCGGTTGAACGAATAGGCCACGTCCTCGGCCGTCAGCGGCTCGCCATCTTCGCAGGTGAGATCGGGCTTGAGCGTGAATGTATAGGACAGGCCATCGTCGCTGACCGCCGTCTCGTCCACCAGATAGGGCTGCACTTCGCCCTCGAAATTGACCTGGAACAGCGTCGCGAAGATGTGCTTGGCGATGTTGGAATTGTCTCGGCTCGAAATCTGCGCCGGATCGAAGGTGGAGGCGTCGGCGCTGAGGCCAACGATGATCGTGTCATCGGGCGGCGCGGCTGTTGCGGCGGCGGAGCCTGCCAAAGCAAGGGCACCCGCGAAGACGAAGCGATTGAATTGATCCATTGTCATTCCCCTGTTCCTGTGCCTCCGGAAGCAGTCCGGTTCTGTTGCCGATTGCCTCGGCTGTGGTTTGCATGCGGGGGCACGACACCCCCGCATGCCTTTGCGGTTACTGAGCGAGTGCAGTGTCGAACAGATAAACCTTCTCGTCACGGCGCGGCTCAAAGGTCACGCGGTTGGAGACGCCATAGAAGTCGGGCTGGAAGTACAGCATCAGCCACGGCGGATCGTTGTAGAAGACTTCGAGCATACGATCGATCACGGCGCGCTGCTCTTCGTCGGTGGTTGCAGCGGCGATCTCGGGCCAGCCGGAGAACCAGTCGGGGTTCTGCCATTCGGTGTAGTTGGTGCCCGCATCGGTGGCCGACAGGTCGGCCATGTCATAGAGCGCGCTCCAGGTGCCGCCGCCCGAGCCGAGGAGGAACATCGGACCGACGTCATGCTTCTGGATCAGGGGCACATAGACCGAGGCCCATTCCATCAGTTCGACATTGGTTTTGACGCCGATGTCGTCCAGGTACTGGCCGATGGCCAGGGCAACGTTGGCGTCGTTGAGGTAACGGCCGCGCGGTGCCTGGAAGGTGATCTCGAAACGGGTACCGTCTTCGCCACGCGGATAGCCGGCGGCGTCGAGCAGTTCTTCAGCCTTGTCAGGATCATAGGCGTAGGGCTGAAGGTTCTTGTTGTCGTTGGGCGGGTTCACGAGGCCCGTAGCGCGGGTGCATTCGAAGTTCAGCAGCTGGCTGCAGATGGCTTCAACGTCCACGGCATACTGAAGGGCAACGCGCACATCGGTTTTCTGGACGGCTTCACCACCCGGCGAACCGGTGGCAAAGGATTCCTTCATGTTGAAGCCGACATAGATGCGGCGCGTGCCCTGGATCGACTTGACCGTGGCCGAACCCGACGCGTCGACGGCTTCGATCTGGTCAGGCGCCACATTGGTGATGATGTCGACATTGCCCGCGATCAGTTCGGCCGAACGGGTCGAGGCTTCCGGAATGATGCGCCAGGTGATGTTCTGGAACGTGCCGGGATCCTTGATCTTTTCAAGCACGACCTGCGAGCCGCGATCCCACGAGGCCAGGCGATAGGAACCCGAAGCGATCGGCTTGGCAGCCGCGTCTTCGAGGCTCATGGCTTCATAGCTGTCCTTGCAGTGGATGAACACCTCGGCGATCAGACCGAACGACACCGGGTTCTTGGTGGCAAGGTTGATCTTGACCTCGTTTTCACTGATCGCTTCAGCGCCCTCGAAACCGATCGAGGAATAAACAAAGCCCGGCGTGTTGCCGGTGAAGGCACTTTCCGGATCGGCAGCGCGGTTGAACGAATAGGCGACGTCCTCGGCGGTGAGGGCTTCCCCGTCTTCGCAAGACAGGTCGGGCTTGAGCGTATAGGTATAGCTCTTGCCGTCCTCGGCCTCGACATAGGACTCGGCCATCTGCGGCACGATCTGGCCTTCAGGATCGATCTCGTAGAGCGTCCCGAAGATGTGCTTGGCGATGTTGGAATTGTCGCGGCTGCTGATATTGGCCGGATCAAAGGTGGATGCGTCGGCGGAGATGCCGACCACCAGGGTATCGTCTGGCGGAGCGGCATGGGCTGAAACAACTGGCGCGACAAGCGCCACCGTTCCTGCCATGAGCAGATGCCTCAAGGTCTTCATTGGGTCGTCCTTTGCTGGAGAGCCGTTGGGTTGGAGGGATTGCCGATCTCTCGCTTCGCACCAAGATGGAGATCGGCAGGGTTGATCGCTTGGCCAAGCTGGCTGGACAGGATGCAGGCTTGAACCATGCGAAGCGAACTGAGGTGGTCGCGGCCCGAGCACAGCAGCGGCGCCGTGCCTCGCAGAGCTGCGACAAAGGCGGCGAGCAGCGCCACCGCGTCATTGATCCATTGCTCGTAGGGGGGCAGCTGCACGCTCGTCAGCGATGCGTCGCCATGAAGCGCGTAGTGGAGGTCGCCGAACTGATCGTTCTGCATCACCACGCCGCGGGCGCATTCGGTGCGCCACTGAAAGCCTGGTGCCTGCCAGTTGGACTGCCAGAGGCCCTGGTAGTTGACCTTGACCCCGTTGCTGAAGGTGATCAGCGCCGACACATTGGCGTCGTCGCGATACATCGACCAGCTGGGATTGAAGGTCTTGCCGAACACTTCCACCGGCTCGCTCCGATACACGTAGCGCATCAGGTCGAAGTGGTGGATCGACTGTTCCCACAGCATGGGCTGATCCATGGTCAGAGGATATTTGTTGAAGTTGGGCTTCCAGCCGTCGCGCCAGCGCTCATAGGTGAAGCGGGCAAATTCAGGCGCGCCAACGGTTTCGTCCATGAGCCGCATGGCGTGCTGCGTCACGGGCAGAAAGCGAAAGTTGAGCCCCACCATCAGCGGCACGCCGGCTTCTTCGGCCATTTCCACATAGCGGGCCGCAAGGTCGACACTGTCGGCCAACGGCTTTTCAGCCAGGATCGGCAGCCGCGCCGCGCAGGCCGCTTCCATCTGCTCTTCACGCCCAACCGGCGGGGTGGCCAGCAGAACCGCATCGGCCTCGACCTGTGCCAAGAGGCTCACATCGGCGCCGGCGACGGCATCGGGCCATTGCGCGAGCGCCCGGTTGCGGGCCGCTTCTGATGGATCCACCAGACCCACAATGGTGCAATCGGGATTGTCGCGGATCACTCGCATCCAGAATTGCGCCCGGGCGCCGAGCCCCACGAGAATGATGCGCAACGGGCTCATCGGATCACCTCGGCATTGCGTGTGGCCCACAGGCCGGATCGGAGCGGCGTCCAGTTATAGAGCGCTGCGAGATCAATGCGGTCGCTCGCCATGGGTAGGCGAGCTACCTCCCCGCTCGGCTCGACAAGCACCCGGCCCCCATCGATGAGCCCCGCGATCATGTTGGCCAGATCGAGATTGGAAACGATGTTTGCCGCCGTCAGATGGATGACGCCGCTGATCGGAGGATCGGTGGCGAGCAGCGCATGGAGCGCCTGCGGCAAGTCTGGGGCAAAGGTCCAGTCGCGGCGCTCTTGCGGCATCTGCACGACGATGGGCTGACCCGCTTCCACCCGATCAAGCCAGCGGCGCACCTGCGACACGATCTTGCGGGTGTCGCGCGTCGCCTCGAATGGTCCATAGATCGGGCCAAGGCGGATCGAGAGCGCCCGCAACTGTGCCCCATTGGCGTCGTTGGTTGCCGCTTCTCCCAGGCGCTTGGCAGCCGAATAGGGCATGCCGGCCGTGGGCACGGTGCTTTCCCATTGCACCCCTGCCCCGTCAGCGGACGCGAACACGCCCGATGACGAGATGAACACGAAATCGGCTGCGCCGTGCCGCCTGGCTATGGCAAGCGCAGCCTCCACCAGCGCCACATTGGCCTCGACATGCTGCTCGGGAGAAAGGCCGAATTCTTCGGGCGGGGTGGTGATGGCTGCCCCATGGATCACGAGGTCGATCTTGCGGCTACCCGCCAGCAGATCGGCCGTCAGCGGCGCTTCGATCAGTTCGGTGCCGCTGAGCCGGGCGCGTGTCGGTGCGTCAAAGCTCTGGTCGAGGGCGATCACCGCGTCACCCAGGAGCCTGAAGCCCTCTGCCATGTGCGAGCCGACAAAGCCGCCGGCGCCGGTAACCAGAACGGTGCGGGTCATGGCGCCAGCCCCAGTTCTTCGGGCGAAATCTGCGACGCCGAGCGCGTGTGATCGGAGATCAGCGAAATGGCGAGGATCATGTCGCGCCGCTCGATGGCGTCGATGATCGGCGGATGGTTTTTCGCGACAGCCCGCAGGTCGCGGTTGGCGCTGTTGCGCAGCGCCATGATCTGGCGGATGCGCAGATAAAGATGATCCCAGAAACTGCCAAGCAGCGCATGGTCCGCCAGCCGGATCAGGGTGCGGTGAAAGGCTTCGTCCGCTTCGTTGAGCGCGGCCAGGTCATTGCGCTCGGCGGCGGCAAACATGGTGTCGGAATGAACCCGCAGCTCGGACACATCCACTTCGCGTTCCACCACGCGGCGAATGGCAAAGGCCTCGAACTGCTCGCGGAGGCTATAGATTTCTTCCACTTCCTTGAGCGTCAGCGATTTGACGCGCTTGCCCTTATAGGCCTCGCTCTCGATCAGCCCGTCCGCTTCAAGAATCTGGATGGCTTCACGCACCGGGGCACGCGACACGTTGAGCTGTTCGGCCAAAGCCATTTCCACCACCGGCGTGCCGGGGCGCATCGAGCCATTGATGATCGCCTGCCGGATAATATCGGCCACCGACACGCGCAGCGGCACGTTTTCGATGCGGGCGATGTCGCTGGTCTGCGGCTCGACGGTCATCTAGCGCGCGCCCCCCATGGCCAGCTCGGTTGCCCGTTCGATCTGCGCGGCATGGGCGTCCGCCAGCCGGACAAAGGGCGGACGAACGATGGCAAAGGCGGGGTCGTTGTGGCGCCGTGCCGCTGCCGCCTTGATGGCCGGGATCAGCGGCAAGGCTTCGAAAATCTTGCGCACTTCGGTGACGCCTTGAGCGATCGCCGCTTCCCCGTCGGTGCCCAGCGCACGCATCAGCGCAACGATGTTGCGGGCATTCACATTGGCCGAGGCACTGATGCAGCCCGCGCCGCCGGCCGCCACGTTTTGCGGGATCAGCGCTTCGGAGGCCGAATAGGTGTCGAGCTCGGGGAAAGCCTTGATCACGGCATGGGTGTTGTCCCAGTTGCCCGAGGAATCCTTGAGCCCCACGAACACGCCAGGATACTTGCCGAGAAGCTTTTCGATCAGCGTCAGGGTGATCGGCACGCCGGTCATCTGCGGAATATGGTAGAGGTAGATCCTCAGCGTGCTGTCGCCCACGGCGTCGATGATCGCCGAAAAGCTGTCCACCAGCCCCTCTTCGGGCACGCCCTTGTAGTAGAA
>CAKTFF010000159.1 GCA_934553185.1 uncultured Devosia sp. | reverse complement strand
GATCGAAATAAGGATCGGCCGGCAAAAGCAGGGGTGGCGTCGCGCGACACCCACCCTGGGCTTCCACCAGGGCTTCGAGATTGGCCCGGCGAATGGCCGCTCCCGTCATTGCTGGTCCGCCAGGAGCTTGGACACCGCGCTGACCAGATCGGCGCGGGCGATCTCGAATTGACCGGGACGCGCCGCCTTCCACTCCGCATTGTCGGTGATCGCCTGCGCAGCCTGCTTGCCGGCCACCAGATCCTTGATCTGGAGGACCCCGCGCGCCCGCTCGTCGCTGCCCTCGATGATCACCGCCGGCGCATTGCGCTTGTCGGCATAGGCCACCTGCTTGCCGAAATTCTTGGTCGAGCCCAGGAACATCTCGGCCCGGATTCCGGCCCCGCGCAGTTCGGACACCATGGTCTGGTAACCGGCCACCTGATCCTTATCCATGACCAGGACGACAACCGGCCCCACCGGTTCGGCGGCACCGAGATTTCCGGTGAGCTTGAGTGCATTGGCCAGGCGCGACACCCCGATGGAAAAGCCGGTTGCCGGCACAGGCTCACGCCGGAAGCGGGAAACCAGGCCATCATAGCGCCCGCCCCCGCCCACCGAGCCAAATACCACCGGCTGGCCCTTCTCGTTGGTGACGGTAAAGGTCAGTTCGATCTCGAACACCGGCCCGGTATAATATTCAAGCCCCCGCACCACCGAGGGATCGAGAACGACGCGGCCACCAAAGTCGGCAGCACTGACAAGGCCAAAGATCGTCGCCAGTTCCTGCACGCCCTGAAGGCCCGTCTCGGAACCGCCGATCAAGCCGGCCAGCGTGTTGATGGTGGCGATCACATGGGCATTGCTGCCCTTTTCTACACCGTCGGCAGGCGTGCCGCTGTCCACATAGGCGAGGATCGGCTCGATCTGCTCTGGGGAAAGCCCGGCGCCCTTGGTGAAGTCGCCGCTTTCGTCCTTGCGACCGGCGCCGAGCAGCAGGCGCACGCCTTCGGGCCCAAACTTGTCGAGCTTGTCGATGGCGCGCAGCACCGTGAGCTTCTGCTCGTCGGAGGTGACGCCTGCCGTGGCCAGCACGCCGTCGAGCACCTTGCGGTTGTTGACCCGCACCACATATTGCCCCGCCAGACCCAGCGCATCCATGACGTCGGCCATCATCATGCACATTTCGGCGTCCGCTTCAGGCCCACCTGCCCCCACCGTGTCGGCATCGAACTGGGTAAATTGGCGGAAACGGCCGGGACCGGGCTTTTCATTGCGGAACACATAGCCCTGCCGATAAGAGCGATAGGGCTTGGGCAGGGTCTCGAAATGCTCGGCGAAATAGCGGGCCAGCGGCGCCGTCAGGTCGTAGCGCAGGCTCATCCACTGCTCGTCGTCGTCCTGAAGCGAAAACACACCCGCGTTTGGACGATCGGTATCGGGCAGGAACTTGCCCAGCGTCTCGGTATATTCAAACAGCGGGGTCTCGACCGGGTCGAAGCCATACCGCTCATAGACCTGCCGGATCGTCGCGATCATCGCGCCGACGGCAGCGATTTCGCCGGGCGTGCGATCCTCGAAGCCCCGCGGGAGGCGCGGAGTGATCAGTCTGGTCTTTTCGGTCATGGGGCAGTCCTGCAAAGTCGCGCCGTTCCTAGCGGATCGGGGCTGGTGAAACAACTGCCGAGGCTGGAGGGACCGGTTTTATCCGGCCCCTCCCGCGCGCTACATGCCCGGTCTCCGCAGGGCACTGGGTATGGGATCGCGTGCCAGCACGTCATGCCAGTGCGGGGGCGTTGCGTCCGGCAGCAAGCCGATGTCGTGCCGCAGATGCGCAGGCAGGTTCTGCGGCATGCGGGGACGGGTCCACCAGGCACGAATGGCAGCGCCCAGCACGGCAAGCAGACCACGCTGATGCACGGCATCGGCGATGGAGAATTCAAGGCGCAGCACGATGCCGGCCTCATGGCGAGTGTCAAAGGTCATGATGGTTTCCGGGGCGCGAGAAAGCGCTTCCGGCCTCTGTTGATGAACGAAGGATGAGCGGAATCGGAGCGCGGAACGACCCGGTTTCAGCGCATCACGGTTGGGATGGAAGATTGTCCACGGCAGCGAACTGCGGTGGCGACAAGACGGCTCAGCCCTTAGGCTTTGAGGCTATGTCGCAGATTGGGACCCTGGAAGCGGATAAACATGACTGTCATGTAGCGGCCTCCCTCGGGTTGGCGTGTGTGGACACGGCGCTTCTAGCTCGCGTTTCCGTGAGCGGCAAGCCTTGATGTGGCGGGATGTCGCAGTTACCCAGCTTTGTTGCGCATCGGCAACAGCAATCAGGCCGGGCGCACCAACGCGTTGCGAATTTCCTCGACTTCGGCCCGACAGAAGCAGCCTTCCACATGGTCGTTGACCAGGCCCATGGCCTGCATGAAGGCGTAGCAGGTGGTGGGGCCGACAAAGCGGAAGCCACGCTTGCGCAGGTCCTTGCTCAGTCGAACCGACGCCTCTGTCTGGGCAAGGCGCCGCAAGCTTTCCCAGCTGAGATCCTGCGGGCGGCCTTCAGGCTGGGTCTCGAACTGCCAGATATAGCGAGCCAACGAGCCGTATTCGCTTTGGATGTCGAGCGTGCGCCGGGCATTGTTGATGGTCGCCGCGATCTTGCCGCGATGCCGGATGATGCCGGGATCAAGCAGCAGCCGCTCGATGTCTGCTTCGCCCATGGCAGCCACCCTGGCTATGTCGAAGCCGAAAAACACTTCGCGGAAACGCTCGCGCTTGCGAAGGATGGTGATCCAGCTCAGGCCGGACTGAAAACCCTCAAGGCAAATCTTTTCGAACAGCCTCGTGTCGCTCGTCACCGGCCGCCCCCATTCCCCGTCGTGATAGGCGCGATACAGCGGATCGGTTCCCGCCCATGGGCATCGAACCAGGTCATCGCTCAAGAACTGGGTGGTCATGGGCAGGGTTTCCGAGTGCAGCGCCGACGCGCGGCCATGCACCGAACTTTTACCATCGGGATTGACGCGGTGTTGAGCGATTTCGCGTCAGACTGCCGATTGGTTGGTTCAAGCCGGCAGAACGAAGGATGCTCCGATGATCGCGATGAAAATGGCCCGTGCAAGCGCTCTGGCTCTCCTCGTCTCCCTGTCGACGCTGCTTCCGGCGGCGGCTCAAGGCCTTGAGCTTGGCTGGCGGTTCCGGCCGCCTCCGGGCATCACCTTTCCCGCTGTGGCCCGCCCCGTGCCAGTACAGGTGCATGTGCCGGTCACCGTGAATGTCGCCGTCAACCCGGTGTTTGTGCGGCAGGTCGTGGCCTATGCCGGCACCGAGCAGAGCGGCACGATCCTTGTCGATACACGCGCCCACTTCCTTTACCTCGTCCTGGGCGAGGGGCAGGCCATGCGATACGGCATCGGCGTTGCGCGATCGGGCTTTGAGTGGAGCGGCACGCACAAGGTGACCCGCAAGGCGGAATGGCCGAGCTGGACGCCGCCGGCCGAAATGCTGCGGCGCCAGCCTCATCTCCCCCGCTTCATGGAAGGCGGGCCGGACAATCCCCTGGGCGCCCGCGCACTTTACCTTGGCTCCACCCTTTATCGCATCCACGGCACCAGCGAGCCCTGGACCATTGGCCAGGATGTGTCCTCGGGCTGCATCCGCATGACCAATGAGGATGTGATCGACCTCTACGAACGTGTCAAAGTTTACGCAAAGGTGGTGGTCCTTTCCTAAGGTTTTTAGGCCAAAACCGGATGGCCCTTCAGGACAACACCGACAGGCATCGGCCCATGCACCGCTTTTCCTCCCTGGTTCATCGTTTCGGGCGCGACGAGCGCGGCGTCTTTGCCGTGGTGTTCGGGCTCATGGCCGTGGTTCTGGTCGCCCTGGGCGGGGCCGTCGTCGACTACGTGTCGCTGGAACAGGCGCGGAATCGCTCCCAGATCGCGCTCGATGCCGCGGCCCTAGCGCTGCAGCCACAGATTTATGACTCGACCAAGACAGCCGAAACCATTCGCGTTGCGGCAGAAAACCTGATGCTGGAACGGATCAATGACGACGAAATCACCGCCTTGGTGAAAGAGCCGGTTATCGATCGGGATGTCGGTTCGCTTTATCTGTCCGCAGAATTTGAGATGCCCACCATGTTCGTACGCCTCGTGGGCGTCAATACAATGGAGGCCAGCATCGTTTCCGAGGCGACGCAGGGTGTCGTGGACATCGAAGTGTCCGTCGCTCTCGATCTCTCGGGATCAATGAGCCAGTCCATTCCTGATGGTGCTGGCAGGACCACAACCAAGATCGAGTCGCTCAAAAAGGCTCTCAACGAGCTGATCGAGCTTGTCGTGGAGACCGACCAAAGCACCCACTCCACAAGGATGGCGCTGGTCCCCTATTCCCAGGCGGTTAACCTCGGCACCTATGCCAATACCGTGCGCGGCGCCATTCGGCAGCCAACGCCGATCACCAACATTGCCTGGTCAAGCGGCACCGCCAAGACGATCAACGGCGCGACAAAGGCAAATGGACAGCCAGTTGTATTGACCACGACCACCGATCATGGTTTTCGCCTCGACGACACCGTGTACATCAGTGGATTGAACAGAATATTCCAGGTCGCACCGGATAACCGAGACTTGAAGAAGTTCGTGTTAAAAGGCACCGAGCGAGAGGCCCTGAACTACTCTGGTTCGACGACATATACCGCCATTAAATGTTTGGCTGCGAACTGCGAACTCGTCGTTACCTCCGCGGGGCATGGATTGGCTAGCGGAAACCATGCCTTCATCAGCGGCGTCAACATGAGCAACACCGATTATGAATCGTTTACAACGTCATCGCCGGGCGCAGCCGATTACAAAAGCTTCGATAACACTCTTTCTTGGACCAACGCAGCCGACAGCAGCAACTACGCTTGGATAAACAACAACCCATCAGACACGGAATATCAGTTCATCGCCTGGAAGGTCGGCCTAGTGCCTGACGCCAATCGATTCACACTGAGCGGCACAGCACCGACCAACACGATCATCAAGAATTATGGCACTTATGCCTCCGGCGGAACTGTCTCCTGCGTGGTGGAGGGATGCTCGCAGTTCCTGTTCACAAACCCAAACACGGCCAATACTCGGCAGAACGGCTACAATGGCATCAACACGTCGAAACGCCGCCATGCCATCAGCACCTGCGTGACCGAACGCGACATCAACACGTTCACCGACGCTTCCTACCTGACGACGCTTGTAGGGCGCAATTACCCGTCTTCCGTCAATCCCTGCCAAGCCAACGCCGTTGTTCCGCTCTCCTTCGTCAAAGGCGCCAATGTAGCGACGAATATCAACAAGACCACTCTTCACGGCGTCGCCAACACCCTCACCGCCAGCGGCTCTACCGGCGGCCAGATTGGCGTGGCTTGGGCCTGGTACATGGTCTCGGCCAATTTCAGGGGTCCGTGGCCTATCGCTAACAGACCCGTCGTGGACGATACGGTGAGACCTGTCGCCAAGGCAGTGGTGATCATGACCGATGGCGAATACAACTCGGTGTACAAGAAAGGAGTTATCGCAAATAATTCGACCGCGGGATCAGGCGATAGTGACAACAAGATAGGCGAAGACGGCAGCAACAACCGGTCCTACGATCAGACCAAATCCCTGTGTACGGCTATGAAGGCGGCAGGGATCACTGTTTACACCGTTGGACTTGCCATCGACGACAAACCCGAGGCCAAGGCTATGATGGCAGAATGCGCCTCGGACTCCGGCAAAGCCTATGTTGCGGGCACCGGCAAGGCGCTGTCGGATGTGTTCAAATCCATCGC
>CAKTFF010000158.1 GCA_934553185.1 uncultured Devosia sp. | reverse complement strand
CCCAGGTGCGCTCGGCGACATCTTCCAGCAGTAGCCGCTCGTTGTCGGTCCAGTGGCGCGGTGTGGTCGTCGTGGCCGGGAACGCCCAGATGACTTTGCCTTCTCCTTTCCGCAGTGGCACAACCAGCTGACTCACGATTTTCAAGCCGGCCAGCAACTCTTTTTCCGAAGCGGCAAAGCGCGGGTCGTCGGCTACGTTCGTGATCTGGATCGGTTGCGTCAGAAGCTGCCGCATAACCTCGGGATAGTCCGAGAGCTGGAATGTGCCCGACATCGGCTGAAGATCGGGGCGGATATGCTCCGGGCCGATCAGGGCTATTCCTTCCTCATCGAACACCTCGGCGATCCAAAAGCGATCCAGGCGCAGATGCTCAGCGACCATCTCGACTGTCTTGTCTTTAATCGACTGTTCGTCTGGCTGAGCTCTAAGAGCATCGCTGAATTTCAGCAAAAACGCCTGCCGCTCCTGCGTTTCGCGCAGCAAGGCTTCAGTCCGTTTGCGTTCGGTAATGTCGTTGAAGACGGTGGCAACGAAGCGCCCGCTTTGGTCCACGGGCGAGAAGTAGACATCGAACCAGCGGTCCACGTCCTGCTGGTAGTTCTGCACGCGAATGGGCTGACCTGTCGCCATCACCTGCCGGTAGTAGTCCAGCCAATAGTTCTCGACGTTAGGAAGAACCTCGAAGATTGAGCGGCCGACAACGTCAAAAACTCTTCCCTGACGTTCAAAAGCGGCGTTGACCTGACGGTAGATGATGTCGACAATTACACCGTCGCGGTCGAAGACAAGCTCCTGAACTGCAAGCCCTTCATCGATCGACTGGAAAAGTGTTTGGAATTTGGCTTCGCTTTCTCTTAGCGCCGCCTCAGCTCGCTTGCGAACATCGATGTCGATGTTCATTCCTGCCCACTTGATAATATGACCTTCTGCGTTCCTGAGTGGCGCAGCGCGCACATTGGTCCAGCGCCAACCTCCGTCAGGCGAGCGAAGACGAAACTCTGCGTCGACGAGGCTACGTGCCGCAATTGCCTCGTCCCATTGCTGTTGGGCATAGGTGCGGTCGTCGGGATGGACTGCGTCCAGCCATCCATAGCCCAGCCAATCTTCGAGCGTCTGCCCGGTGTAAGCTCGCCAGCTTGGACTATCCTTGTTGACGAAACCAAAAGGATCAGTTTCCCAAACCGCTTGTGCCCAGCTTTCACTCAAAAGGTGGTGTCGGACCTCGCCTTCCCGCAGCGCCGCTTCCGCCGCTAAAGCGCGCTCTTCGGCCGCGGCGAGCCGCCGGTTCAACTCATCATACGTGGTCGTGCCATTCACCATCGAAACGGTTCCTCTGAACCTAAGGATGTCTGCTTTTGCGACAACGCACAACTCGGTGGAAGTGCAACTATGGAGTCAAATTAAGACCGGGTGCTTCGGGAGTATAGAACTGCTCGTCCGCTTTTAAGCTAAGACCGCAAGCAGCGGACCTCCAACACTCTGCTTATTAGGTGGGCCTATATTTCCGCGATCATGCGCCGGGTCGCTTCAGGTGCAATCCGCAGCAATGTTGGAAGCAACTTCATCGAACCCGGTAGCGCCATCGACTTCTTCTTAGCCAAGGCTTCCAGGGTGATTTTGGCCACTTCTGCGGTGGTCATTTTCTTGCGCGTTTCTGCCGCGGTTCCGGGTGTATCCGTTGTAGTGGGGAGCAGTTCAAGGACGTGCGTGCCGTTGGGAGCAAGCTGGCGCCGCAAGCCATCGGCGAAGCCGTGAAGTCCGGCTTTGACGGCCCCATAGGTGGGCGCTCGCGCCGGGGAAACCAACGCAAAGCCAGACGAGACGAAGATAATAGACTGCAGCGCTGGCCAGCGCTGAAGAACTTCACTGGTGAGATGAATGGGTGCGGTAAGGTTGAGCGCCACCTCGCCCTCAAGGTCAGCTACTGCATCTGCCGACAGGAAGTCCCGCTCGACAAATCGGCCCGCATTATTGACCAGCACATCGATCCTGCCAAACCGCTGGGACACCGCTTCGAGCATTGCAGCGCGATCTTGGGCAATGGTGACATCCGCTTTGATGGCCAAAGCGCCGGGAAACGCGCGGGCAAAAGCATCAAGCGGACCTTCTGAGCGCCCGCAGACCGCAACTTCTGCTCCTTTTGCTTTAAAGGCTTTTGCGAGCCCCAGGCCGATGCCTTGCGTTCCTCCGGTAATCAAAACAACCTGCTTCAAGATCGAACTCCACGCTTACGTCAAGCTACATAGTTACTTATTGTTAGCGCCTGTGTAGAGTGCGGTTGTCTTTGGTCCAAGGAGGCACTTTTTTGGCACAAGCTAACATGCCTGATACAACCGCCTGCCGACCGTTGTCCGAGGCATTGGCCAAAATAGGCGACAAGTGGACGATCCTGATCGCCATGGAACTTGAGGACGGACCCAAACGCTTCAGCGCGCTGCAGCGCAGCGTCGAGGGGATTTCACAGAGGATGCTCGCCCTGACACTCAGGGGCCTTGAGCGGGACGGTTTCGTTGAGCGAACCGTCTATCCGACCAAGCCACCGAGCGTGGACTATGCCTTGACGGACCTTGGCAGAGAGATGGCTGTACCTGTGAGAGAGCTGGGTTCCTGGGTAACCGAAAACCTGATCCGCATTGAGCAGGCAAGGCTCAAGTTTGACGCCTCAAGTGATTGAACCATTTTTGTGGATGGCTGCTGTTGAACGCTGCGCCGCAAAGACAATCAGCCGCAACGGGCTCGGCTCCAGAGTGACCATTCAGGGGTGGTAAACAGAAAGTCCGCTCTTGGTCGCATTAAGTCGGGAAGCAGACATCACCTGAAAGCGTCAAAGAGCGGCAGGCCTATTGCGCAGGCTGCTGCGATCAGGCCGAAGCAGATGCGCCGGAACGTCTGTTCGCTGGCGCGTCCGAAAAGTCTCGAACCGAGCCAAAGCCCGATGGCATAGGCTGGCGCAACGATGCAGGCCAGCAGGAGGACTTGTGTCGTGAGCAGTCCAGCGACCAGATAGGTCACCGCAGAGACGACGCTCACGATCGCGAAAAAGAGGACGATGTTTGCCCGAACGATGGCGGGAGGCATGGCGCCGCCTAGCCAATAGGCAACGACCGGCGGTCCCGACATCTGTGCGGCACCGCCGAAAAGCCCGGCGAGGAAACCGACTGCTACGGTCAGATGCGCTCTGGGCGTGCCATCATAGCGCCAACCGGACATCAGGAACGCCAAGAGCAAAAGCGCCACGGCGCAAATCACCCACCTGACGGTTAGGACCGGCGTAACCGACAAGGCGAAAGTGCCCAAAGGCACGCCGACGACGGTGCCGATGGCCATGATCGACACTTCTCGCCGATCCGCGTTTCTCCAGGCATTGGGCAGCATGCCCACAGAAAGCGCCGTGTCCGTGAGCAGCAATAGAGGAGCAGCAATCTTGGGGCTGATGATCGTGCTGACCAGCGGAATGAAGATCAGTGCGCCGCCGAACCCGGAAAAGCCGCGTGCCGCACCGGCCAGGGCAGCAGCAAGCGAAATCAGGAGGATGACGTCGAACTGAAAAGGCATCTCTTGGGCAACCCCCCATGCGGCAATCGGGGCGTCAGTCCGAACCGCCAGGCATCTCGAAAAAGGCGTCGCTGCCGCGGGGACAGCGACGCCTTGGGTCGCGTGTTAGCCTGATCTTACTGCCACTTGCCACCAAAAACCGGGAAGCTGCCAGCATCACCATAGTTGACGCTCCCGAACTGCTTGAGTGCTTCCATGTCCTCAGCCGAAATGGAGAAATTCACTTCGGAATTGGTGCGAATGTGATCGGGGTTGGTGGACTTGGGAAGCGGCAGCAAGCCAAGTTCGAGGCAATAGCGAATGCAGAGCTGCGCCACCGATGCGCCGTATCGCTGGGCCATAGCCGCGATCGCGGCATTGTCGAGCAGCTTGCCATGCGCCACGGGCGAATAGGCTTGGACCAGGATGTTTTCCGCGCGGCAATAGTCGATCAGCGCGAACGGCGTGCTGCCGACATGGGCAAGCACCTGGTTGACCACCGGCCTAACGGTGCCGTTGTTGATGATGTTCTCGAGGTCGACCTGCTCGAAGTTCGAGACGCCGATCGAGCGCACCTTGCCGGCTTGCTGGGCGTCTTCCAGGGCGCGCCACGCTTCGAGATTGCCCTCGAAGAAGTGCTCCCCTTGCCGGAACTGGTTCCAGGGCTGCGGGCTGTGGATGATGATCAGGTCGTAATAGTCGAGCCCCGCCGTCCGCAGCGACTGATCGATGCTGTCGCGGGCCGCGTCGAAGCTCTTGAGCTCGGCCTGCACCTTGGTGGTGATGAAGAGCTCTTCGCGGGCAACGCCGCTTGAGCGCACCGCCTCGCCCACACCGCGTTCATTTTGGTAGGCCTGAGCGGTGTCGATGTGGCGATAGCCGATCTTTATGGCGTCCCGCACCGGCTGAGCGACTTTGTCGTCATCGATTCGCCAGGTGCCGAAGCCAAGCTTGGGGATCTTCTGGCCGTCCGATAGGGTGAAGTATTCATCGAGCATCATGTTCAAATCCTTTGTGGGTGTGTGGCTCACGCGACGGTGTACCGGAGGTGCAACAAGCCTTCCCCGAGATCGTCGATTTTCTGGAGCTGCAAGGCCTTGCCTGGTGCTGCATCGCGGTCGAACACGGATGGCCCATCCGTCCCATCGGCGACCGGCAGCAGCAGAAGCGAGATCTCGTCGATCAAGCCTTGCGTGAGGAAGGTTCCGTTGATGCCGCCACCGCCCTCAAGCAACAGGCGTTCAATGCCGAACTCGGTTTTGAGAAGTTCCAGCGCCCGATCGAGATCGATGCTGTTCGCGCCGGCAAAGATGTAGGAAATGCCATCCCGCTGTAGTTCGGCGAGATGATCGTCATTGACCGCTTCAGTCAGGACAACAACAAGCGCGTCGCCATTGGCCCGATCGATGTTGAGGTGCAGCTTGCCCCCTTGGTCGAGGGCAATGGCATAGGGGCCCTTCGCGGCCGCTGGCGCCTTCCAGGTGGTGCGCTCGTATTGCCGTTCCGCCCTAGCCGGGCGAGGCTCGCCCTTGCTGAACTCGGCCATGGTGGTACGACCGACGATCCAGGCATCGCCCTTGAGCTGGGTGTGGATGTCCTCGTAGATCTCGGAGGCGCGGGAGGAGATGGCCTCCGGCCAGGTTTTGGTGACGATGCGACCATCGATCGTGGTCATCATGTGCATGGTGACATGTGGTTTCATGGTGTTTCCCCATATGAATTGAAATGATCGGGTCGCTACCGCATTGCTGCCGGAACCGATCGGGTGGCGACCAGCGCAGACCCCACAAGAAGAACCGCTGCGAGGGCAAAAGGGCTCCACCAGCCGGACGCATCGAACAGCATGCCGCCCGCTGCAGCGCCGAAGGTGATGGCGAATTGGATCAGTGCCACCTGCAAACCACCTCCCGCCTCGAGGTCGTTCGGAATGACCCGCGCCATCCAGGTGTTCCAGGCCACTGGAATTGGGGTGGCGAACAAGCCCCACAGCACCACGAGCGCCGTAGCCGTCCACGGCACCTGTACAAAGGCGATCATCAGGAGGGCAAGAACGGCCATGGTGGTTGGCAGGCCGATCACGGCAGCCTTGAGGTGGGATTTTACCAGAAAACCGATGATCAAATTGCCCGCGAGGCCGGCCAGTCCAAGTCCCAGCAGAGCAAGCGACAGGCTGTTGATGTCGAAACCAGCAACGTTTTCGAGATATGGCCGGAGGTAGGTGGAGAGAGCATAAAAGCCCATGAAGGCCAGAACCGTTGCCACGATGCCAGTTGCGAAAAGCTTG
>CAKTFF010000157.1 GCA_934553185.1 uncultured Devosia sp. | reverse complement strand
GGCGCGAGGCGGGTGAGTGCGAGCGGCTTTGGGTCACCAATCCCGGCCACCCGATCGCCAAGGGGCTGCCGGCTTTCTTCGAGCTCGAAATGGAAGAAATGTATGGCGAGCCCTTCTCGGTGCCTGAGCCACTTGAGACAGTGTTTGTTTCCTGGTTCCAGGGCGGCGAAGTGTTCCGGAGCGGGCTGACCTATCGCCGTGGCGCGGGCAACATCTTCTATTTCCGCCCGGGCCACGAAACATACCCCACCTATCATGACGACACGGTCGGCCTCGTTCTGCGCAATGCGGTCAACTGGGCCTACAACGCCAACCAGTTTCCGCAGCTGCTGACAGCGCCAAATACGCCGGTTGAAGAGGCACTCGAGAAGATTGAAGAGCGCGGCCCCAAGCTGCATCACGGACGCGAAGAAGGTTTCAAGTAAGCGGAGGCAGCAAAGTGCCGTGCCGCCACGACGTTAGGGTCCCTCGCGGCGCTCTGATGCAGGTACACCAGGCCTCGTGGCGGTCCGGTTCTATCTTGCAATCGCGGACTTAAGGGCCATGTCTATGGCGCTAAACATGGGAGCGTCAGCATGGGTATTTTGTGGGCTATCATCGTCGGATTTGTTGCGGGGCTGATTGCCAAGTGGATCACGCCGGGCGATCACAAGCCGAGCGGCTTCATTCTGACCACGGTGCTGGGGATCGTCGGGTCCGTGCTCGCGACCTGGCTGGGACAAGCGGTGGGCTGGTATGACAGTGGTGACGGAGCCGGTTTCATCGCCTCGATCCTTGGGGCGGTGATTATCCTCCTGGCCTGGAACCAGATTGCCAGGCGGACGTAGCCGCTTCTGAAGCCGTAAAGAAAAAGGGCGCCGTGATGGCGCCCTTTGTTTTGCTTACTCGATGACTGTGATGCGCCCATCAGTGTAGGGGGTGTATTCGCCGCCCTGCTTGGCGATGTATTCAGCCACGACCTGCTCGAGCGGCGGGCCGAAGTCATAGGGATTGTCGCCTTCGGCAAAGGTGCCAAAGCCGTCTCCACCACCGCGGACATAATTGTTGGTAACAACCGTATAGGTTGCTTCCTCATCGATCGGAACCCAGGTGTCGCCCTCACCGCGCACCATGACGTCGCTGACGCGATCGCCAACCGGGTTGGCGAGCGTATAGCTGTATTTGAGACCCGCCACCTGCGCGAAGCGGCCGGCGCCATTCTCGATATCGGACACGCCGTTTTCCAAAGCATCGATCACGTCAGCGCCCGAGACATCGACGGTGGCAAGCGTGTTGGAGAAGGGGAGAACTGTGAGCACTTCGCCCATGGTGATCTCGCCGGCCTCAATGGAGGCGCGTATGCCGCCGCCGTTCTGGAAGGCAATGTCGGCGCCTTGATCGGCAACGCGGTCCAGAATGGCATCGGCAAGAAGATTGCCCATGGAGCACTCCTCCACGCGACAAATCTCGCGGCTGCCTTCCAATACCCCGGTTGTCGTGCCGATGACCTCTGCCATCAACTCCTGAAGCGGCGCTTCGAGCTCGGCTAGGCGCGCAGCGTAACCTTCATCGGCGACGACAGACGCGTCGATAAGGATCGGGGCGCCTTCGGCTGACGTGACCTTGCCATCGTCGTCGAAGGTGACAACGAGGTCACCGAGATACTTGCCGTAGGAATAGGCGGTGACCACCGGCACTTCGACCCCGTCAGGCCCGTCGACCATGGTGGGGTAGCCACCGGCGGCGCCTTCTTCGGTGTTGGACAGAAGCGTATGTGAATGGCCGCCGACAATGACGTCGATGCCGGGCACGTTGGCCGCAATCTCAAGATCCTGGATGTAGCCGACATGGGTCAGCGCAATGATCTTGTTGACGCCGGAGGCTGTAAGGGCATCGACCTGCGTACGAAGGCTCGTGATGGTATCATCGAACTGGACATTCTCGCCGGGCGATGAGGTTTCATCGGTATCTTCTGCCAGGGCTGAGACGATGCCGATCTTTTCGCCGCCAATGTCGAGCACGTGTGTGCCTTCGAGCTTGCCGGCAAGCAGCGGCTCGTTTTCCACATTGGTGTTGCCCGAAATGACCGGGAACTCGACAGCCTGAAGGAAGGTCGCGAGTTCCTCAGGTCCGTCATCGAACTCATGGTTGCCTACAGCCATGACGTCGATACCGAGCGCGTTGGAGAACTCGGAGATGATCTCGCTGCGATACTGAGTATAAAAAAGCGAACCTTGAAATTGATCGCCTGCATCGAGCAGGACGACGTTCTCGCCCTCGAGTTCGGACCGCTTGCTGTCGATTGCGGTCTTGAGACGCGCTATGCCGCCGAAGCACTCGCCAGCCGCGTCGGTTTCGGGATCACAGTTTGAGTCAGAGTCTGTGATTGGTCCAAAGCGGGAGTGGAAATCGTTGATGTGAAGGATGTTGAGCGTCCAATCGGCATAGGCAGTGCTCGAAAATCCGGCGCAGAGGGTGAGCGCCGTGGCGCCGAGTAGAAGATGTTTCATCCCTGTTTTCCTTTGATTGGCTTCGGAGCAGTTCTGCATCATGCCGGCGCAGACCTCGTCTTCGAGGCACTGGCGCGAGCATGCGAGAGGGGAGTTAACCAGCCTTTTGTGACACTGAACAGTGTGCGAGGCAGCACTTCACCTCGTTCATCGCGCGTTCATGGAGCCCATGCGGGAATGGGGGTTCATCAAGAGCCCGGCATCATGCAGGACTTGTGGGCATGTCAGGCTGCGGTAAACGGCCTGGAAAGGCTTGCCGGCGCAGTTTGCCGGAGGCGGGATGTCGAGGACGTGGGCGATGGATGAGTGAAGCATTGCAAAGTTTGATGCATGACGTGCCGCGTGCCCCTGAGCGGGCAGGGCAAGGTCATGCGGATCTGCTCGCATTCGTCATGATCGGTGGTGGTGGCGCGCTGGCCTTTGTGGTGCTGTCGTCGCTGCTGGTTCTTGCCGGCACCGGGCTCGCGCACTGGCTGGTCAATGCCCTATGTTATGGAGCGCTGATCGGCCCGGTCTACCTGCTGCATCGCCGCTTTTCGTTTGCATCGCCTGCGCCTCATCGCCAAGCTTTGCCGCGTTACCTTGCCGTACAGGCTATGGCGCTGGTGCTTGCAGCCGTATTTTCCTTTGTGGTGCATGGCGTTCTGGCTGTTCCCACGGTGTTTGCATCCATGCTGGTGATCGCCCTGACCTCTGGCATCAACTTTGCCGTGCTGCGAAGCTGGGCCTTTGCCCGCACGCGGCTGCGCCCTGCCGCCGCGCTTGCCTGACGGGCTAGGTAAACCGCGTTCCGTCGCGTATTGTCCCGCTGTTTGATTTGCGGGGAAGTGCAGCATGAAAAGCGCGTTGATCGTTTATGGCGGCTGGTCCGGCCACGATCCGGAAGAGTGCGCCGCCATCTACCGGCGGTGGCTGCATGAAGATGGATTTTCAGTGCGCATGGCAACCGAGACCAGCGCCTTTGCCGATCCGTCGATTCAGGATCTGTCGCTGATCATCCCCATCTTCACCATGAGCAAAATCGAAAAGGACGAAGTCGCCAACCTCGTCAAGGCCGTGGAAGGTGGCGTCGGGCTGGCTGGTCATCATGGTGGCATGAGCGACGCCTTCCGTGAGGCCGTGGACTACCAATTCATGGTGGGAGGGCAGTGGGTCGCCCATCCGGGCAATATCATCGACTACAAGGTCGATGTCGCCGACCCGATGGACCCGGTGATGGCCGGGATCAAGAGCTTCGCTTATACGTCCGAGCAATATTACATGCATGTGGACCCTTCCAACCACGTGCTGGCGACCACCACCTTTACCGGCGAGCATGCGTCCTGGATCGAGGGCGTGAAAATGCCGGTGGTGTGGAAGCGTCAGCATGGCAAGGGGCGCGTCTTCCACTCCACGCTTGGCCACCAGGCCAAGGAGTTCGAGGTGCTGGAAATGGCGACCATCATGCGGCGCGGCATGAACTGGGCAGCCCGCGAGGACTGAGGGCAGGGTCACTAAAGCGTGTGCCGCAACACAAAGCGGCATGGTGCCCCGTTACTTCAAGGCGACAGGGTAGGCCTGCCGAGGGAGATCGCATGAGCCAGAACACGGAGCAGGGCGCGGGCAAGGGTCCGTTGATCTATCGCCAGTCGATCTTCACCCGCGTCACCCATTGGATCTGGGTGATCTGTTTGTTCTTTCTTCTGTTGAGCGGGCTGCAAATCTTCAACGCTCACCCAGCGCTTTATATCGGGCAGCAGTCAGGCTTTGAGTTCGACAATGCGGTTCTCCAGATCGGCGCGGTGAACACCGAAAACGGACCGCGCGGGCAAACCACTGTGCTAGGCCAGACTTACGATACGACGGGCGTGCTCGGGGTCAGCGGGACGGAAGAACGGCCGGTGTTCACGGCTTTTCCAGGCTCGGTGACCATTCCGTCCTATCGCGACTTGGGAACAGGTCGTGTGGTGCATTTCTTTTTCGGCTGGCTGCTTGTGGGCGCGTTGCTGGTCTGGTTCGTTGCCAGCCTGATCAATGGGCATTTGCGGCGCGACCTGGTGCCTGCGGCATCCGACTTGTCGGGCGTTCCACGCGATATCGCCGATCACGCGAGGCTTCGGTTCAAGCATGGCCGAAGCTATGGGCCTTTGCAGAAGCTGACCTATGGAACGGTGTTCTTCATCCTGTTCCCGCTGATCATCCTGACCGGTTACACGATGAGCCCAGGCTTCAATGCCGGTGCGCCATGGCTGCTTGACCTGTTTGGCGGGCGGCAAACGGCCCGGACGATCCATTTCGTCGCCATGCTGCTGCTAGTGGTCTTTTTCATCATCCACCTTGTCATGGTGTTTGCAGCAGGGCCGATCAATGAGATGCGCTCCATGATCACGGGATGGTATCGCGCGAGCCCCGGCACGCCGGTCAAGAACGGAGACAAACCATGAGCGGCCTCATTACACGGCGCGGCTTTCTCCGAGGTTCTGCAGTTTCTGGGTCGGGTTTGATCCTTGCGGGCTGCAATCAGTTCGACTTCCTGGGTCAACGCGACAATCCGGTGCGCGGGGTGCTCGAGCAAGCCAATGTGCTGACCTATACTGCGCAGCGCGCCCTAATCGGCGAGCAGACGCTGGCGCGTGAGTATGCCGCGACCGAAATCCGGCAGGGCATGAAGCCCAACGGTTCGGTGGAGCCGACAACCGCGGAATACTCGTTTCTGCGCGCGCAGAATTTCGAGTCGTATCGGCTGACCGTCAAGGGCATGGTGGATCGGGAGGTGAGCTTCTCCCTGGCCGAATTGCGCAACATGCCATCACGTTCGCAGATCACCCGGCACGATTGCGTGGAAGGATGGAGTTGCATCGCCAAATGGACCGGCACGCCGCTTGGTCCGATCCTCGACATGGCGGGTGTCAAGCCCCAAGCAAGGTTCTGCGTCTACCATTGCTTCGACAATATCCAGCGCACGCTATCGGGCGACATTCTCTACTACGAGAGCAGTGACCTGGTGGACGCTTATCATCCGCAAACGATTTTGAGCTACGGGCTCAACGATCAGGTTCTGCCGGTCAGCAATGGTGCGCCCATTCGGCTGCGCATCGAGCGGGCGCTCGGCTACAAGCAGCCCAAATATCTCCACACGATCGAACTGGTGGACGACCTGTCGCCCTTCGGAAAGGGGCATGGTGGCTATTGGGAGGATCTGGGCTATGACTGGTTTGGTGGAATTTAGGGGATTTCAGCCTCGGTAGAGGTCTGGGCAGTGCGGGCTTTCGTGCAACTCCGCGGTGGTGCGACAGGCTCACCACAGGAGCTACTCTGATTGGTGGCGCATGACCGGCATGCGTTCCTCATGCCCGATTGCCCTTG
>CAKTFF010000156.1 GCA_934553185.1 uncultured Devosia sp. | reverse complement strand
GATCTGGTGAAGGCCAAAGGGTCAGTGACGGGACAGTACCTAGCGGCGCGGGGTAGGGACGATGCCGGCACAGCTCGCTGATGAGGGAGCCCGCAACCTTCTTCATCGCTCTGATCTTGGAGCTACGGCGCCAGTGGTGGGCAAACAGAGATTGACACGCACTATCGCTGCCCTCGGGCTTGACCCGAGGGCCTCTCCTCGCTCGTGCTGAGCCGAAAGTGACCGTCGGGTCGAGCCCGAGGGGAGTGATAGTAAGTTGGAAAGGCTTCGGCCCGACTGAGGTGTGGTGGAAGCGTGATTACGACCTCAGTCCTTGATCTCGTCCTCGACTTCGGTTTCCGGCCGGTCACCGCCTGAGGCGAGTTCTTCGTGCCACTCGCCCTTGCTGTCCTGGTAAAGGATGGCTTCGCTTTCCCCTTCCAGCTGCTGCCGGCTGGCAGCCGAGGCTGCTGCGTCATGGGCCTGGCTGTGCGTGGCAAAAGTCTCCGAAAACACGTCGCCTACCTTATAGGCGTATCCCCCATCATGCTCGACAACTTCGTAGGTTACGTGGCTCATGGCTATTCTCTCCTTGTTGCTGGCATAACCATCAGCCACGCTGGAAGTTGCCTGAACCCGGACCATCCGTGACCGACACCCTGCCGCCCCACACCGCCATCAAGCTCGACATTGCCGTAATTGGCGCAGGTCAGGCTGGTTTGAGTGCTGCCTACCATCTGCGCCAGCTTGGGCTTGAGCCCAAGCGGCATTTTCTCGTGTTTGATCGCTCGCCGCTCCCGGGCGGAGCCTGGCAGTTCCGCTGGCCGTCACTGACCCTGTCCACGGTCAACCGCGTGCATGACCTACCAGGCATGGCTTTTGTGGAAAGCGCCGGCGCGGACGAGAATGCGAAAGCCTCTGAAGCCGTGCCGCGCTACTTTGCCGAGTACGAAAAGCGTTTCGGCCTGGCCGTGCTTCGGCCCGCCGCTGTCCAACTCGTAACGAACCGGGGCGAGCGGCTGCGGCTTGAGACCGATCGTGGAGCGTTCTCGGCGCGGGGGCTGATCAACGCAACGGGCACCTGGGACAGCCCGTTCATTCCGCCTTATCCCGGCAGCGACACCTTTCGCGGCCGACAGCTACATACAAGGGATTTTCGCGCTGCCGAGGATTTCGCTGGCCAGCATGTGCTGATTGTTGGCGGGGGGATTTCGGCCATTCAGCTGCTGGACCAAATCTCCCGCGTGACCCGCACCACTTGGGTAACGCGAACGCCGCCACGCTTTCGCGCGGGACCCTTCGACGAAGCGGCCGGGCGAGCTGCCGTCAAGCTTGTCGAAGACCGGGTCCGGGCCGGACTGCCGCCCAATTCGGTTGTTTCGGTCACCGGCCTGCCCCTGACCCCGGCCATCGCCGCCATGGGCGAACGCGGCGTACTCGAGCGGCAGTCGATGTTCAGCGCCATCACGCCCGATGGGGTGCGCTGGGCAGATGGACGGGCGCTGGCCGTGGACGTCATCCTTTGGTGCACGGGGTTCCGCTCGGCTCTCGACCACCTCGCGCCGTTGCAGATCCGCGAGGCCGATAGCGGCATCCGCATGACCGGACGGCTGGCGACCCAGGTGGCGCGCGACCCTCGTATTCACCTGGTTGGTTACGGCCCATCGGCCTCCACCATCGGCGCCAACCGCGCCGGTGCTGCAGCGGCGCGTGAACTGATTAAATGGTTAGCCATCACGCCCTGATTGCCTGGACTTTTCCCGTTTCCCTGCCCTTGCTTCGCCTCCCATCTGTTCCATATAATTGCGCACGCGGCAGCAGCCGTTCGCGCCACTGCCAAGGTTTAATCAGATTTTACGCCCCTTTTACTTCACCGCCGGAATTGTGATGGTTGCCTTGGGCATCATTGGCGCCTTTGTGCCGCTGATGCCGACCACCACGTTCATGATCCTGGCGGCCTGGTGCTTTGCGCGTTCCTCCAAGCGCGTGGAAGCCTGGCTGCTCAATCATCGTCAGTTCGGCCCGCCGATCGTCGCCTGGCGCAACAACCGCTCGATCGCCCGCCGGCACAAGCTGATGTCCATCGGCGGCATGGCACTGGGCATGACCATATTCCTCCTGACGGTCCATCCCCAATGGTGGCTGGGTCTTCTTGTGGGATGTGTGCTCCTTGCGATGGCCGTTTACGTGGCGCGCCGGCCCGAGCCGGGGGCCGCTCTTGGCTGAGCTGACTGGCTTGATCGTGAATTGCGATAAATCGCGAGGTCGCGCACAATTGCGCGATCTTTCCTTTCCGGCCGCCTGTTTGGACGATTGATGCACGATACCCTTCCGGCGGCCTTCAATAGCTGCGATCTCGAACCGATCCACATTCCCGGATCGATCCAGCCCTATGGCATCATGCTGATCCTCAACGAGGACGGCGTGGTGGTCGGCTATGCGGGTGCAGCTGGCGATGTTCTCGACCGGAGAATCGAGGATCTGACAGGCCTGCGTGTCGCGTCCATCGTGGAACAGTTGCCCGCCACTTCGGGCATCGCCGTCCTGGGTGACGCCGCCCTGAATGGCACGGTGTTCGATGCAATAGGCTATCGCAGCGGCCCCCATATCGTGGTCGAGTTGATCGACAAAGGTCCAAAACTCGACCTGGGCCCGGCTTTCCTCTCCCAGCTCGAAGTGTTGGGTGCCACGCTGGAGCGCAGCGGCTCGCTGGCCGACCTGGCCGCCCGTGCTGCTGGGATATTTCAGGATCTGACCGGATATAGCCGCGTCATGATCTACCAGTTCGTTGACGATGAAGCCGGTGTGGTGCTGGGGGAGTCCATCTCCGACCAGTCCTCGAGCTTCATGAATCACCATTTTCCCGCCACCGACATTCCGCGCCAGGCGCGAGCGCTTTATGTGCGCAACCGGGTGCGGGTGATCGCCGATGTCCATTACACACCGGCGCCTGTTGTCAGTGCCAGCAGCGAACTCAAGAGCATCGACATGAGCGACTCGACGCTCCGCAGCGTGTCGCCGGTCCATATCCAGTATCTCAAGAACATGGGGGTGGGCGCGTCAGCCTCCATGTCCATCATCAAGGACGGCATGTTGTGGGGCCTCGCCGCCTGCCATCATCCCGAACCGCGCACCCTTTCGCTCACCACGCGAATGGCGTGTCAGGCAGTGGCGACCAGCCTTGCCCGCCAGGTCAAGGCGCGCGAAGACAACGACCTTTATCGCGAGCGTATCCGGCTGCGCGCCCAGGAAGATGTTGTTCTTTCAAGAATTGGCAACGATGACGGCCTTGACCGGTTCTTTGCTTCTTCGGGCAGCGAGCTTGCCTCCCTCCTCAAGGCCGATGGTTTTGCCGCCGCGCAGGGCGAGGACCTTTACCTGTTTGGCACCTGCCCGGATGCCGAAGAGGTGCGGTCCGTCGCTGACCATGTTCGCCGCCCGGCTTCGCTCAAGCCTGTGGTCACCAGTTCCCTTTCTCTGGACATGCCGGCGGCAAAGGTCTTTGCCCCAATCGCCAGCGGGCTTTTGGCCGTTACAATGTCCACCGAAGTGCCCACCATTCTGATGTGGTTCAGGGCCGAACAACTTCAGACGGTGAAGTGGGCAGGCAATCCGCACAAGGATGTGACGCTAGGCCCCGACGACAAGCTCAGCCCGCGCGCATCCTTTGAGGAATGGTCCGAAAACGTGCGCGGCAGGTCACGGGACTGGACCCTCGCCGAAGCTGAATCCGCCGCAAGGGTGGTCAAGCTGCTGCTCGAAGCCCGCAACAATGCGCGCATGCGCGTCCTCAACAAGGCTTTGACGGTCACGCTCAAGGAAAACGAGAGCCTGATCCAGCAAAAGGACTTTCTTCTCGGCGAGGTCAATCACCGCGTGCAGAACTCGCTGTCGCTGGTGGGTGCCTTCTTGCGCATGCAGGGGCGCACGGCCTCCGAGGAGGTGCGCGAGCATCTCGAACAGGCCGAAGCCCGCCTCAACGCGGTGGGCCTTGTTCATCGGCGCCTGCATCAGGACAACAGTGTCGAGATCATCGACCTGTCCCGCTATCTTGGGGAACTGGTGGCCGAATTGCAGACCTCCATGGACCGGCGCTGGCGCCAGTTCATGACGCTCGATGTAGCGCCCATCCTGATCAGCACCGACCGTGCCATCAGTGTCGGCCTGATCATCAACGAGCTGATCACCAATGCGGGCAAATATGCCTATGGCGGCGAGCCCGGCCCGCTCGAGATCAAGGTCGATCAACACCGCAACGCCATGCGGCTGATCGTTGCCGACCAGGGCCGCGGCAATAGCGGCAAGACCGAAGGCACCGGCTTCGGTTCGCGCATGCTCTCCTCACTCGTGCAGCGGCTGGGCGGCACCATGGAGCGCTTCGACGCGCAACCCGGACTGCGCGTCGAAGTCACGGCCAACATCGAAGCCGTCCCGGGCGCCTGACGGGCGCCCGCCTGGTCTAGAGCAGGAAGTCCGAAGCGCTGAGATCAGCTGCCGAGACCCCAACCAGGGTGATCTGATCACCCTTGCCCAGATCGAGAACCACGCCCTTCTTGGTGTCGTGCATCAGGTCCAGGACGTTGCCGGCATTTACCCACGCCGCATCCGACAGGTCGATCCGGTCATGGTCGACATCGAAGTCGTAGATCGTCGCTTTCTGGTCGCGACTGGTGAAGTGGAACACATCGTTTCCGGCACCCAACAAAACCTTGTCATGGCCCCGGCCGCCGTAGATATGGTCATCGCCTGAGCCGCCAATCAAGGTGTCATTGCCTGAGCCACCAGACAGCGTGTCACGGCCCTTGCCCCCATCGAGCCGATCATCGCCAATGTTGCCGAACAGGCTATCATTACCCGAGCTGCCCAAAAGCTCGTCATTGCCCTTGCCCCCGTCGATCCAGTCATTTCCGGCTTCGCCGATCAGGACATTGGCGACAGTGTTGCCAATCAGCGTGTCATGGCCCTTGCTGCCTTGGAGGTTTTCGATCGATTTGAACGTGTCGCCCTGCGCGTCTCCTCCGCTTGCTTTGTTGGCAAGGAGGTTGACCGAAACCCCGAGCGCACTCTTGTCGTAGTTGGCGGTGTCGATGCTCGCGCCGCCGTCGAGCCTGTCGGCGCCGACGCCACCGATCAGCGTGTCCTTGCCGGACCCGCCAAACAGCCCGTCCGTGCCCTCGCCACCATCGAGCGCGTCATCGCCGGCAAAGCCGTGCAGCGTATTGTCGAACTTGTTGCCAAGCACCGTGTCATCGCCCTTGAGCAGCACGGGAATGATATTGGCCTGATTCTGGACCACGTCATTATAGGATACTTGAAGGCCGGTGAGCTTGAACTCCTCGTAATAGCCCAGCGCGCCATAGCTCTTGTAGGTGACTGTATCAATTACCCCGCGTGCCGCTGAATGGCCGTCATAGGCGAGCCCGGTTCCCGTAAATTCGATCCGATCCTGCCTGAAGGTCGGCATCGGTGCATAGCTGCCGACTTGGGTGGCTTGCGCCGTAGTCGTGGATCTGTGGGTCACGATCCAGTTCGTCACATCAAGCGACGTCAGCATGTTGCGCTCGATAGAACCAAGGGTAAAAACGGCCATAGCAATCATCTCCTCCAAGCTGGAAGTGAGATAGCTCACGCAAGGCAAGTGGCAAACCAGATCCTCAAGGCCTGGTTAAACCACCAAAATTACCTAAAATGCTGCCGTTGGGATAGACCGGCAAGCGTCAGGGAACCTGAGAAAACGAAAGGCCGAGCACGAGGCCCGGCCTTTAGTCGTTGCTCTCCATCGGAGAGATTGGAGCGGGCGATGGGATTCGAACCCACGACCCTAACCTTGGCAAGGTTATGCTCTACCCCTGAGCTACACCCGCG
>CAKTFF010000155.1 GCA_934553185.1 uncultured Devosia sp. | reverse complement strand
GAACAAGCCCTTGGTGGCCCGCGCCATGCGTTGAGCAGTTATCCCCAGAGCTATCCCTGGCTCTCACCTGACCGCCTCCAGGTTTCGGGTGTTAATGTTTTGGTAACCAAGTCGAACAAGTTGGCGCCATTGGACAAACCATGAGTCATTATCACAGCTTTGGCTTGAGCTGTGGACAGCAGTGTGGAAAACACCATTGTTATGCTGATCCTTGCCTCGCAAAGCGCCACCCGTAAAGCCTTGCTGGAACAGGCAGGTTTGCCCTTTTCTACGAAGGCGGCGCAGCTCGATGAACGTGCTGTCGAGCAGGAGGTTTTGGCGGGCAACGGTTCGGCGACGGACGTGGCCCTGACGCTGGCTCAAGCCAAAGCCCTTTCCGTTGGGCATGGCCATCCTGGCGCTGTTGTGATCGGGGCCGACCAGACGCTGGCACTCCACGGCACGCTTTTGCACAAGCCTGCCGATCGCTCTGAAGCCAGGCAACAACTCGACCGGCTGTGTGGGCAGACCCATCACCTTCATGCCGCCGTAGCCTTGGTGCGGGGCGCGGAGATACTCTGGAGCGCGTGCGAAAGCGCCGAACTCACCATGCGCCGCTTTTCAGCTGCCGAGCGGGAGCGCGTGATGGAGCAGGAGGGCGATCGCATTCTTTCTTCTGTGGGCAGCTATCGGCTGGAAGGACCATCGATCCGGCTGTTCGAACGGGTCACCGGCGACTATTTCACCATTCTTGGCCTGCCTCTGCTGCCGCTTTTGGCAGCGCTCCGCATTCATGCTCCCGAGGTCCTGCTTTGACAACCAAAGCCTTTGTTCTTGGTCACCCCATCAAGCATTCGCGCTCGCCGCTGATCCACGGCACCTGGCTGGAGCACTATGGGATCGATGGCAGCTACGAGGCCATCGATGTGGCGCCAGAGGCGCTTGCCGGCTTTTTTGATCGCCTGCGCGATGGGGAGTTTGCCGGCGGCAATGTCACCATTCCGCACAAGGAGGCGGTGTTTGCCCTGTGCGACAGTGTTGACCCGCTGGCGCGAACGATCGGCGCGGTCAACACCCTAGTTGTCAAAGAGGGCAAGGTGCATGGCCAGAACACCGATTACCTTGGCTTTTTGGGTAATCTCGATGCAGCGGCGCCGGGTTGGGCCAGGGATGTTCATACCGCCATTGTTCTGGGCGCGGGCGGCGCAGCGCGGGCCATTCTGGTTGCCCTGCAAAGCCGGGGGATCCATTCCATCATGCTGCTGAATCGGACGCGCGCAACAGCCGAAGACATGGCCGAAAGTCTGCCGGGCGAGATCGTGCCGGCAGGATTGAGCGATTTCGCCTATCTGGCAAGCCTTGCCGATCTGGTGGTCAACACCAGTTCTGTTGGCATGCATGGAAGCCGCTTCGAAGATTCGGACTTGGGCAAACTTGGCAAGAATGCGCTGGTGACCGACATCGTTTACACGCCTCTTGTGACGCCGCTTCTTGCCGACGCGCAGGCCCATGGGCTGAGGACCGTGGACGGGTTGGGCATGCTGCTGCACCAGGCCGTGCCCGGGTTTGAAGCCTGGTTCGGTGTGCGGCCTGAGGTGACGCCGGACCTGCGCGCCCGCGTCCAAGCGACACTTGGGGGTTAAAGGATGTGGCGCATCGGCTTAACCGGCTCCATTGCGACGGGAAAATCCACGGTGCTCAAGGCCTTTGCAGACCTGGGTGTGCCAGTGTTTTCCGCCGACGCTGCCGTTGCCGAGCTTTACGCGGGCGAAGCGGTCAGCGCGGTTGCCGCCTCGTTTCCCGGCATTGCCCCGAACGGCGTGGTTGATCGCGCTGAACTGTCTCGCCGCCTTGCCGCCGACCCGTCGGGTTTCAGCCGGCTTGAAGCCGTTGTGCATCCGCTGGTGCGAGAGCAGATCGGGCGGTTCATGGCCGACGCCCAAGCAAGAGGCGAGCCGCTGGCCGTGGTTGAAGTACCGCTCCTGTTTGAAAGCGGCTACGATTATGGCTTTGATGCCGTGGCCGTGACCTGGGTCAACGAGGCAACGCAGCGCCAGCGCGCTCTGGCGCGAGCGGGAATGAACGGGGAAAAGCTCGACGGCATCCTTGCCCGGCAGCTGCCACAGGCCGAAAAGAAAAGACGGGCCACCTACCTGTTCGACACGGCGCGCAGCCACGAGCAGATCGGGGCCATGGTCAAGGCGCTGGTTGCAGCCGCCCGCGCTCGGGAAACAAAGCCATGAACCGCGAAATCGTCCTCGATACGGAAACCACCGGCCTTTCGCCCGCCACCGGCGACCGGCTGGTGGAAATCGGCTGTGTCGAGCTGATCAACCACATTCCCTCGGGCCGGCACTTTCACGTCTACATCAATCCCCAGCGCTCCATGCCCGAAGAAGCCTTTCGGGTGCATGGGCTGAGCGAAGAGTTTTTGGCCGACAAGCCGCTGTTTGCGGCCGTGGCCACCGAGTTTCGGGAGTTCATCGGTGACGCGCAGCTGGTGATCCACAACGCGCCGTTCGACATGGGCTTTCTTAATGCCGAGCTGGAGCGCGCCGGCCATAAGCCGCTGAGCAATTCCGTGCTCGATACAGTGATGCTGGCGCGCGAAAAGCATCCGGGCGCCCGCGTCAGCCTTGATGCACTCTGCAAGCATTATGGCATCGACAATGGGCGCCGCACCCTCCATGGCGCGCTGCTCGACAGCGAGATCCTGGCCGAGGTTTACCTCGAACTGCTCGGTGGCAAGCAGGTGAGCCTGGCCCTGATCGCCGAAACCCGGGTCTCGGGCGCCGATGCCATCGCCCAGCGCCCCGTCGCCGCCCGCCGCCCCACCCCCCTGCCCGCGCGCCTCACCGCTGCAGAGCTGGCAGCGCACCAAGCGCTGGTGGCAAGCTTTGGCGCCGACAGTGTCTGGGCTGCCTACGACGCCGAGCCAAGCATCGCCGCTCAATAAAAACCCCGCCGAAGCGGGGCTTTCACAAGGCACCCGATCGATAAACCGATCAGTTCGGTTTGTCGGTCTCGGCTGCGTCGGCTGCAGCGGGCGACCCCGTGCCCTGCTTGGCTGCCAGAGCGGCAAGGTTCTGCCGGTAGATGGCGGAAAAATCCACAGGTTCCATCATCAGCGGCGGGAAGCCACCCTGCTGGGTGACGCTGGCGAGCACCTGGCGGGCAAAGGGGAAGATCAGGCGCGGGCACTCGATCATCAGCAACTGGCTGAGCTGCGCTTCGGGAATGTTGCGCAGGCGGAACAGGCCGCCATACACCAGTTCCACATTGAACAGGATGGTGGTTTCCCGGCTGGCTTTGGCGTTAAGCGTCAACTCCACGGCATACATTTCGTCGGACTGCTTCTTGACCGCCACCGAGATCGAAACGTTGAAGGCCGGATTGCCGCCGCCCGCCATGATGGAGCCGGGAGCGCCGGGATTCTCGAAGCTGAGATCCCGAATATACTGCCCCACCATGTTCATCGAGGGCGTGTTTGCAGCCTGTGGCGCCGCGCTGCCTTGCGTTTCGTCAGCCATGGTCTTGTTGTCCTTTTTCGGCAAAAGCGGAGATTGGGTCTAAGGCGTCGCTAGCATCTTTGCGCCGGAGCGACAAGGCGAGCCTAGCGCGGGCGATAATCGTCCTGGTCAAGATCGATGGCGCCTTCGATGCGGTCGCTGCGCGGATCGCGCCAGGTGGAAGTGCCTGCGGTGTTGACCACGGGCACGCGCCGCGCCAGTACGCCATAGATCCAGGATCGCACGGGCGGCAGCAGCAGCGCCAGCGCCACCACGTCGCTGAGAAAGCCGGGCAGAACCAGAAACAGCGAGGCAAGGCCGATCATCATGGCATCGGCAATGGTGCGGCCCGGCATACGCCCGCTCGCCACATTGGAGCGCAGCTGCATCAGCACCGACAAACCCTGCTGGCGCAGCAGGAGGGCACCCAGCAAGGCGGCTCCGATGATCAGCGCCAGGGTGGGCAGGAGGCCAATGGTTTGCCCCACCTTGATGAAGATGGCGATCTCCACAAGGGGGAGAACTAGGAGGCCGAGAACAAAAAAGCGGGCCAAAACTGGTTTCCTTCCATGACGCAATGGGGCAAAAACTCTCGCCCCGTTGTGAACTGGTTTTGGGGTGAGCCATTGCCTATATATAGGCAAAACATCGCGCTCAACGAGCGCACCGCGTCGATTTATCCGGCGCGCTCACGTTAAGGTGCCCTGTTTCATGGAAGACTTCTTCGATCTGCCCACCATCATCGTGATCGCCGTGGCGGTTTTCGTGCTGTTCCGCCTTCGCTCGGTTCTGGGCACGAGGACAGGCAATGAGCGCCCGCCGGTGGAGCGTCGCAAGCCGGCTGAAGCTGCGCCGACCTCGGACGACACGGTGGTCCCCCTCCGCCCGCGCGGCACGGGAACGCCCGAGCTTGACGAGGAGCGCCGGCGGCGCAAGACCGAGGCCGAGATCGAACAGTTCTCGCGCGGCAATGACCAACTGGCTTCGGGCTTCAAGGACGTGGTCGAAGCCGATCCGAGCTTTACGCCCAAGAGCTTCCTTGAAGGCGCCAAGCAGGCCTATGAGATGATCGTCACTGGCTTTGCCGCCGGTGATCGCGCCACGCTGAAGAACCTTCTCGAAAAAGACGTGTATGAAGGCTTTCAGCGCGTGATCGCCGAGCGGGAAGCGGCCGGGCAGACGGTGGATTTCACCTTTGTGGGCCTGCCCAAGGTCGAAATCGCCGACGCCGAATATGACCGCAAGAATGTGCTGATCACCGTGCGCTTTCATGCCGAGGTGGTTTCGGCGACGCGCGACCGCGACGGAAACCTCGTGGAAGGCAATGCCGACCAGGTGCAGACCATTGCCGACGAGTGGACCTTTGCCCGCAACCCCAAGTCGCGCGACCCGAACTGGAAAGTGGTCTCGACCAGCCAGCTCGACTGACCTGGCTAAGCGGCAGGCGCCCATCCCATGTCCAAGCGCGACCCCAAGCGCCTGCCGCACGACTTTCACCTGTGGACCACCGTAGCGTCCACGGTTGATCCGCTTCGCCGCAAGGGCTTGCTTAAATTCGGCGCCCTGCCCTTGCCGCTGCCGGCGGCAGAACCCGAAGCCCCCGCCAGCAAGGCGCCACCGGGCAAGAAGCCACCCAGACAGCCTTTTCTGCCGCCCTACCAGGCGCCGCTGCCCTCAGCCGTTCTGCCCGACAAGGCAGTCGATCCCTCCATTCGCCGCAAGCTGGGGCGTGGCCGCATCGAGATCGATGGCCGCATTGACCTCCATGGCATGACGCAAAACGAAGCGCGGGCAGCCCTGCACCGGTTCCTTCATGCCCGCTTCGCACGGGGCGACCGCACCGTGCTGGTGATCACCGGCAAGGGCATCAAGACCGACGGCGACTATATGGCCGCCATGAGCGAGCGGGGGATTTTGCGCACCATGCTGCCTTTGTGGCTCAGCGAACCATCGCTTGGGCCCATGGTCTCGGGTTGGAGCACGGCGGCGCGCGGCCATGGTGGCGAGGGGGCGTGGTATGTGCGCCTGCGCCGCGCATGACCCCGCTGGGCGCACGCCTGCGGCAATTGCGCGAACAGCGCGGCATCTCGCTCAAGGAGATGGCGGCCGCACTGAACGTCTCGAGCGCATACCTGTCAGCGCTTGAACATGGCCGCCGCGGCAAGCCGACGGGATTTCTGCTGCATCGCATGATCGCGTTTTTCAACGTCATCTGGGACGAGGCGGAGGAGCTGCAGCGCCTGGCCGAGATCAGCGATCCCAAGGTCACCATCGATACGGGGGGATTGGTGCCCGAGGCGACGGAACTGACGAACCGGCTGGCGGCCGATATCGGCCGGCTGGCGGTGGAGGATTTGCGGTTCTTGCGCGATGAGCTGGTGA
>CAKTFF010000154.1 GCA_934553185.1 uncultured Devosia sp. | reverse complement strand
CGATGGCCGCCACCCCATAGGTGCCGTGCCGGCTATCTTTCATGATCTCGAGCCGCCGCTCCGGCGACGAGCCGCCAAACAGCCCATCCGCCGCGTCGGCCAGGCTATCCTCCCCCATGCCGCCGCTCACCGCCACCGCCGCAGCCACCGCTAAAGTGGCAGCAAAATACGATGGCAGTCCGGCGAGCGAACCGCCAACCAGCACGACGGCTGGTCCCAGGGTAATCAAGACGCTGGCCAGCGGCAGCACCGGCGCAATGCGGTCAAGCGCTGGTCGCTCGTGCGCCATAGGACCGGTCGGCAGGCGCGAAAACAGCCGCAGCGCCATAAGCAGGTCACGCAGCAGACGCTCGCCAATCCACCGCGGTGGTGCTTCCCCTTGCAATTGCTTTTCGCTCCCTGATCGGCAACAAGGCGCCTGTCCTACCCCGAACCACCGTGTTTTTGCCATGCCTACGCTCAGCCCTGCCTATAGCGACGTCATCGAACTCCTGACGCTGCCGCCAGACGGCGACGACGCTGCGGTGCAGGCCGTTCGCACCCGCGACAGGCAACTGACCAAGCCCGCCGGTTCCCTGGGCGCGCTGGAAACCCTCGTCGAATTCCTGGCCCGCTGGCAGGGCAGGGCGGTTCCCCGGCTCGACAATCCCATGGTGACGATCTTTGCCGCCAATCATGGCGTCACCGATCAGGGCGTATCGGCCTATCCAAGGGAGGTGACCGCGCAGATGGTCGCCAACTTCACCAATGGGGGCGCGGCGATCTCCCAGATCTGCGCCCTTCATGAACTCAACCTGCGTGTCTTTGAACTCGCGCTCGATCTGCCCACCGGCGACATCACCCTTGAGCCCGCGCTTGACGACAAGATGTGCGCCGCCACCATCGCGTATGGAATGGAAGCCATTGCCGGCAAGCCGGACCTCATCTGCATCGGCGAAATGGGCATTGGCAACACCACGATCGCCGCAGCCCTCTATGCCGCGCTTTATGGTGGAACCGGCGCCGACTGGGTCGGCCGCGGCACCGGCATGGACGATGAGGGCCTGGCGCGCAAAGCCGATGCGGTCGATCGCGCCCTCCGCCACCATGCCGGTGCGCTCGATCACCCGCTTGCCGTGCTCGCGCGTCTCGGCGGCCGGGAAATCGCTGCCATGCTGGGCGCCATCATCGCCGCCCGCCACCAAAAGGTGCCCGTCATCATCGACGGTTTCGTCGCCACCAGCGCTGCCGCCATTGCCTACGCCGTCAATCCCGCCAGCATCGAGCATTGCCTGTTCGCCCATGTCTCAGCCGAGAGCGCCCACCGCAAGGCACTCGACGCCATGGGCCAAAAAGGGCTTCTCGATCTCGGCATGCGCCTGGGCGAAGGCACCGGCGCGGCTCTGGCCGCCGTCCTCGCCAAGACCGCGCTTCACCTGCACACCAACATGGCGACCTTCGAAAGCGCTGCTGTGGACGGGAAAATCTAAGTAGACCCTACAAAGCGAAGTAGACCTCATGGTGAGCCTGTCGAACCACGAGGTCGTGCCCCAATCCCCCCACCCAAACCTCAACCTGCCTGCGAATAGATCTCCAGCCGGTTGCGCTTTTCCACCACCGGAGCCAGCGCGTCCATGACGCGCGCACGGGGGAAAGTCGCGATCACTTCGGTGCCGAAGCGCAGCTTGCTGAACAGGTCGAACCGTCCCTGATGCAGTTCCATGATCTTCTGCACGATGGGCAGACCGAGACCGGCGCCCTGTTCGGCCGTCTTTTGCGCCAGCGATCCCTGGCCGAACGATGACAGCACAGTCTCGATTTCGTCCTCGGGAATGCCCGGGCCATTGTCCTTGACCGACACGAGCTGACCGCCATCGCCGCTGCGCGTCACCACCAGCGTCACCTTGCCATTCTGCGGCGTGAACTTGATGGCGTTGCTGAGGAGGTTCAGCACCACCTGCCGGATCGCCCGCTCGTCACCCCAGAGCTTGGGCAGGTTATCGCCCACGCTGTAGGCCAGCTCGATGCTCTTGGATTTGGCGCGCAGCTCCATCATGCGCCGGCAATCCTCGGCGATGTCGACCAGCGACACCACTTCCTCGTTGAGCTCATACTTGCCCGCTTCGATGCGGCTGAGATCGAGCAGTTCGTTGATCAGGTTGAGTAGGTGCTGCCCGCTGGCATGGATGTCGCCGGCATATTCCTTGTACTGCGGCACCTGGTGGGACCCTAGCAATTCCGACTTCAGCACTTCCGAAAAGCCAATGATGGCGTTGAGCGGCGTGCGCAATTCGTGGCTCATCGTGGCCAGGAACTGCGACTTGGCAATATTGGCTTGCTCGGCATGGCGCCGGGCTTCGTCCGACATCTGCCGCGCTTCTTCGAGCTCGCCGATCAGCGCGTCCTTTTCGGACTGGTGCGTCACGGTCTCCAACTCGCTCCGATGCATCTGACGCGCCAGATACACAAAGAAGATCTCGCCACAGATCGCGACAGCCGCCAGCGTATAGTTGAGGGTTCCGCCCAGCATCAGCAGGTTCACCGAAACGGTCACCGTCACCGGCAGCGTGCTCGTCAGCGTCGCCAGGGGGAGGGTGCTGGTGAACACCGAGTTGGCGGCCACGCTCACCAGCACCATGGCGAACATCACCGGCGTCAGCGTTTCCGATTGCGCGATGAGGATAAACAGCGCCAGAGTGGACCAGGCCAGGCCATGGATGGTTTCGGCGACAACGAAGTTGGCCCGCCACTGCGTCGCATTGAACCGCGATGGCTCGCTGGCCTTGAAGCGCCGCGCCGCCAGCGCGACGATCAGTAGGCTCAGGATCACGAGGCCAGCCCACAACGAGGTGAACACAGCCGGCACCCAGAAGGTCGCAACCACCGCCAGGATGCACACGATGGCAGCCATCGGCAGAGCTGAGTTCAGCCGCGTTTGCGCATAGCCATGCATGAGTTCAAAATCGAAATCAGCACGCGTGCCCGAACTCGAGGTGAGGCGCTGGCGCGCGTCGAGCACGGTCTTTTGTGCCGTGCGCTTGCCGTCACGCCCCATCTGGGAGCGGACGTCATCGATGACAGCCGGCTGCGACGTCATGGAACTCGGTACTCGTTACTAAATGATGCGAACAAAAAACGCATTCGCTACGCTACGATCCAACACTAGCGAGCGCGTAGTTAACGGGCGGTGAAACCCTGCGTCGACGATCCATTCTCCCACAGCTGTTTCGTGGCCGGCGCGGTACGTTATTGGCCCTCCTCATCCTCACGGCAGTCGCCATTGCCGCTGCGGTACTCGACCCGCCGCCCGATCCTGTTTCGGGCCCGGCTCGTGCCAGCGATGGCGACAGCTTCCGCCTCAATGACCAGCGTGTAAGGCTGCTGGGCATTGATGCCCCCGAACTGGCCCAGATGTGCACCGATGAGCAAAGCCAGCCTTGGCCCTGTGGCCGCAGGGCGCGCGACCACATGGCGGCGCTTCTCGCCTCGGGCGAGGTCGATTGCCGTCCGGAGGACATCGATCAGTTCGACCGCCTCTTGTCGGTCTGCACCGTCGGGGGTGTCGACTTGGCGGCGACCATGGTGGCCGAAGGTCTCGCTTTGTCGGCAGGCCGCTATGGACAGGAGGAAGCGAGGGCTCGTCAAGCTCGGCTCGGCATCTGGCGCGGCGGCTTCGAACGCCCGCGTGACTGGCGCGACGATCACCCCCGCGCGCGAACGGGCTGGAACCTGCCCCTCCTTAACATCTGGTAAAGACAGCGCTCTCAGTTCCTCTCACGCAAGATTATTGCGTAACGCTGGTGGACGTGGCAGTTAACCATCCGATTTCGGCTCCTTTTAGCCGCCGTTTTGGAAATCTGATTTTGCGGGGACAGCATGGCTTTGGATAAGATCGATCGGAAGATCCTCACCCTGCTGCAAAAAGACGCCACCATGCCCGTGGCTGAAATCGGTCGCAAGGTCGGGCTGTCCACCACCCCATGCTGGCGCCGCATCCAGAAGATGGAAGAAGACGGCGTCATCCAGCGCCGCGTCGCCGTGCTCGATCCGGCCAAGGTCAATGTCGGCGTCACAGTCTTCGTCTCGGTCAAAACCAACGAGCACAACGAAGCCTGGATGCGCAAGTTCTCAGGCGTCATCGACGAATTCCCCGAAGTGGTGGAATTCTACCGCATGAGCGGCGACGTCGATTACCTGATGCGTGTGGTCGTTCCCGACATCCACGCCTATGACGCCTTCTACAAAAAGCTCATCGGCAAGATCAACCTCACCGATGTCAGCTCCGCCTTTGCCATGGGCCAGATCAAGTACACCACGGCCCTGCCACTCGACTTCGCCATCATCACCGACGACGACAAGTAGCGCCCTAAGGCCGAACAGCCTCCATCGCCTCGGCGAGCACCTGGTGCATGTCGAGCCGTCCACCATCCGGCAGCAGGAGCCGCAGCTGCTGCACGCTGTGGTTGTTATAGAGGCTGACCATGAAGTCGCCCACGGCAAGCGAAGTGTAGTCTTCGAGGGCAATGGTGACTGCCTCTGTCACAAGCCTCGGCCCGCGCTGCGCCACAAGATCCATCACGAGACCGAGGGCAGGGCAGCGCGAAGCGTGCTCCTGCCGAAACGCCAGAACGTCTCCTGGTGCAGCCTGCGCCGCAAACAACCGGTCAACAAAGGCGTCAATCAGCAGCGCCACCAGCATGGCCTTGCGCTGCGACAGGGGAGCAGCCTTGGCTGCCTCCCATTCCCCTTCGAGATAACGCCAGTGCCGTTCGAGTTCAGGCAAGATGCTGGCGGAAGAAGGCGAGGGTGCGCTCGGACGCCTTGGTGCAGGCCACTTCCTTGAACGAAGCCGGGCGGTCGCTGTTGCAGAAGCCGTGGCCGGCATCATAAGTATAGATGTCCACCTGAGGATAGCGCGCCTTGAGCTGCTCGACCTGCTCGAGCGGGATGCTGTCGTCGGTATTGCCGTAATGCATCTCAAGCGGAATGGTGGGTGCCAGGTCGATATAGTTGGGCACGCCACCGCCATAATAGCCCGAGGCGGCGCTCAGCCCCATGCCCTTGTTGGCGGCCCGCCAGCTGATCGCGCCGCCAAAGCAATACCCGGTTATGCCGACCTTGCCGCCTTGTTTGGCCGTTCCCACGGCGGCCGCAACGTCAAGCAAGGCTGTCGCCTGATCGAATTTCTGCATCATCTCGCCAATGATCTTGAACTGTTCGGGCGCGTAGTTCTCGCTTTCATAGCCATAGTCGACGCGGTCGAACATGGCGGGCGCCACGGCCACATAGCCATGGGCTGCATAGCGGTCGACGACGCTGCGGACCCAGCGATTGACGCCCCAGACTTCCTGGATCACCACCACGCCGCCCCGAACCGCCATGCCATCTGGCACGGCGCGATAGGCATTCAATTCAAAGCCATCGCTCGCCGAAATCTTGATGCGTTCGCCCATGGATGTCCCCTCCGTCATACTGTAGCGGGCTCAGCCGCCGGTCACACTCATATGCCGAACCACCGCCGGTTCGTTCCGCGTGCGGTCGAGCACGAAGTCGTGCCCCTTGGGTTTGATCGTCATCGCATGGTCGAGTGCTTGGTCCAGCCCCGCCGCGCCACCGGCGCGCAATGCGTCGCGCAGATTGACCTGATCGTCCTGCCCCAGGCACAAAAACAGCTGTCCAGTAGCCGTCAGCCGAACGCGGTTGCAGCTCTCGCAAAAATTGTGGCTCATCGGCGTGATGAAACCCAACACGCCCCCGGTCTCCGCTACATGCACATAGCGCGCCGGCCCACCGGTCCGCTTGTCGAGCCGGCTCAGCGTATAGCGCCGCGCCAGATTGTCATGCAGCTGCCGCAACGGCAGGTAAGTGTCGACCCGGTCGATCCCGACCTC
>CAKTFF010000153.1 GCA_934553185.1 uncultured Devosia sp. | reverse complement strand
CTCCTTGACCCTATGGCCGAGGAGCCGTGGACGTATGTTCAGGCTTCCAAGCTAAAGGTCCACGGGATCGCGCCTGCGCGGTTTACTAACTCCCCGGTCGCCAAGATCAAGGGGCCTAAGCGGGGACGCACCGCGCACAGGGTCCTTCAGGGGGAACGATGGCAAACCATGAAGCCGGGGAAGTGCCGGCAACGCATTCCAACGCGAATAACTCGGATCAAGCCGCCTCAAAGCAGCAGGCAACCGGCTGGTTTACAGAAAGGCTACAGTGGTCCCTCGCAGCGGCCTTGCTTGGATCACTGACCTGCGCATTTACGATAACAGTGGCGCTGCAACCTTCGACGGAGGCCGAAGCGGCTGCCACGAGCGAAACCGTCGAGAGGCCGGACACTGGTAAATGGAGCGTCAGTCGCTCAACTAATCCGATGACTGACAATAGGATAGCGTCTGTCGTCCTTTATGCTGAAGGCTCCTACGGCTCGGCGGGACAAGGCATCTTTCTCGCCATTCAGTGCAACCAGAATGGCGCTCCGGTTTTCGTCCATTGGAACAAGTATCTCGCTCCAACAAGGGATGGTGATTACCTGACAAAGAACCTCTTGGTTCGGTTCGGTTCGGACGTGCCGAAAGAGGAAACATGGTCCGTATTGTCGGATCAGACTACAACGGCGAAACCGGTCCCATACACCGACTTTGTCATGTCGATGCGCAAAGTAGATCGTTTAGTCATGCAGATTGAACCCTACAACGAAAATCCAGTCTCGGTTAGCTTCGATCTGCACGGACTGACGGAAGCTCTCAAGCAAGGTCGTCCCGAATGCGACTGGCATTTGCGTGATGTTATCCAAGAGGAAATACAAGCTAAGAAGAGGGCAGTCGGCTATGAGGCTCGGGGCGACGCAATCGCTCAGCCAAAATGACGGAGACCTTATTCGCGCATCTGGCGACCCGGTTTGCACCTTCGCCCGAAAACATCGCCATTGAGGCGCTCGGGTTCATCCTATCGCGCTCGCCTGCGGCCAGAGCCGCCTTCAGGGCGCTTGCCGGCATCGGAGGGGTGCCTTTGCCGGCTGAACTCACTTTCGCCACTCAGGCGGCTTCCGACGACCTTGCCCGGCCTGACATTGAAGGCTACGGCCCGGACCTCAAACGACACTGCGTCGTGGAGTGCAAATTCCACGCGGGTCTGACCATCAACCAGCCACTGACCTACGCAGCGCGATTGCCTGCTGATGGGCCGGGCTCGTTGCTGTTCGTAGTGCCGGCCGCCCGCATGACTTCGCTATGGTCTGAGTTGACAAAACGCTTGCAGGCCGGCGGCTACGAGGTGGCAAAACGGAAAGCGCAGCAGCCGGAGCTATGGCATACCTCATTCGGCAAAGAGCACGCCTTCGTGCTCGTAAGCTGGCGTGCGTTGCTGATTGCGATCCTTCGCGAGATGGAGAATACCCGCGAGACCGAAAGGCTGGACGATGTCCGCCAGCTTGTCGGCCTTTGCGAGCGGATGGACGCAGAAGCCTTCCTGCCTCTTCGCAGTGAGGAACTGACGGCCGCCGATACGCCGCTTCGCTACATTCAGCTTGGACAGATCGCCTTCGATGTCGGTGCGGCTCTGATGGCAGAAGGCGTATGCAGTGGGGACAAACTGAAGGCTGCTGGGGGCCTCGGCTATTTTGGCCGCTACCTCCGGCACAACGACATCGTCTTCTTTCTGGCTTTTGACTGCGCCGCTTGGGCGACGCACAAGCTGTCACCGCTCTGGATGCGCTTCGACCAGTACGCGCCCCCTGCCGTAATAGAGGCTCTGCGGGGTGGAACGGTCATCGACGGCGGCGTTCCCGTTATCGTGGAGAAGGACCGCCGCGTCTTGATCCCGATCAGCATCGCGCCGGGCAGTGAGCGGCCGGACATTGTTGCCTCGTGCGCAGATCAGGTCGCTGCCATCCTAGCTCGGCTTGGTGCAACAATTGCATCGTCGGGCGTAGGCGGCGAAGCAGCCACGGTGCCGCAATGAGAGGTTTGCGGAAGTGGCGGTGGAAAGAGTTGCCTGCTTACAATGGCTTCACCCATGAAGAGCGTGTGCGCGGCTGGCAGGTGATCCACTTCCTTCTCGACAATGGGCTGACGGCAAAACCAAGTGTCTGCTGTATTAGTGGCCGGACCGATCGCGTCACCTTGCACAGCGAAGACTACTACGACTGGCATCCTTACGCGCTGAACCAAAGCATTCATCTCGCTCTGCATCGGCGCTTCCGCAGTCCTGATCAGTGGCGGGCCATAGTCGACCAAAACGCGGTCACAGGTGAGGAATGGTTCGCGCGACTGTCCTACACGCCTATCGATGTCGCCGTGCAGCTAAAAGCCGCTCAGGGGCCGCAGATCGCGTGATTAACGGAATTTTCTCCGTCCCATCCCTAAGGAAAGGATGTTCCTGTCTGAGAGAAAAGTACGAGGTTTGAGTTGGTACGGAAGGTCAGACTTACAGACCTGCAAAGTGGCACAAGGCTTACTCACCCGAAAGAGTACAACAGTTGGAAGAACATGAAGTCTCGCGCCAAGCAGGAGGGTCGGCAAGTCCATCCGGCGTTTGAGAGGTTTGGAGACTTTCTGAAGGCTATGGGGCCGATACCCGTTCCCGGCCACACCCTTGATCGAATGGATCGAACTCTAAATCTGTACAGCCCTGAAAATTGCCGCTGGGCCAGCAAGACCGAACAGACAAACAATCGTCGAACAACGATCATGGTTATGTTCGGCGGTGAAATGTTACCAATCACTGAGGTCGCACGTAGGACTGGTCAGCGGCCTGAAACCCTGCGTAAGCGGAAGAAGCGCGGGCTTTCCGATCATGAAGTGGTCTACGGAAGAGCACAGCCTCTCAGCCCTAACCCTGGCATCCTCTCGCATGTAGTGGCAACGCCCCCAACTGATCCGGGGATTACAGCCGCCGCGTGGGTTGGGACGGAAGAGCAGCGCGCATATTGGCTTGGGTGGTGGAGATATGGCGTTGAAGAAGATGACTACATCTTACCTCTCTCCCTTGAGGAAGAGCCTTTCGACGCTTTTGTCTATCGATTTGCAAGCGAGCTCTTGCAAGGTTTGCAAGCGGGTTCTGTGAACACTCTTCCCGGCCCCATAAGGAGAGGGATCAATGCTATGAGCGGCGAAGCGAAAGAGCGGTATCGCATCCGCTTGTTGTCACTCATCGATAGCGCCCGCGCGCGATTGCCGGAGTTTGAGTTGTATACCGATCCCGTGTGGGAAGGAGACCACTCCAACGATATAGACTTCATACCACGCGTCAGGACTGCGATCCGCTGGTTCAGGAACAATCAACGCCGGCTGCCTCCTGCTCTCATCAGGCTATGGGAGGTTCATGCTGCTCAGTTGATGATCGGGCCTGTCCCTCCAATAAGCTCGGATGAACGACCGATCTAGTGGCTTGAGGCCGCAACCAGCTTGTTGTCAGAATGCCCGAACATCGCAGTCCCACGACATGGTAAGTTTCCCCCCACACAGCACGTTACAGAACGCGCTATGTGTTACACATTACTGTAACACAGTTTTTGCAACATGTTGCATAAGTCATTGTTTTTCAAAAAAACAGTCATTGCGTCTTCCCTTCCCTCCTGGCCCACCAATCTCATTCGCCTGCGTCATCCTTCGGGATAATCGTGATCTTGCCGCCTGCTTCGAGGATGGCGAAGTTGATCTGTTCCAGGCGTTTAAGGCCGTGCTGTTCTCGGCCTGCTGCCAGGATCTCCTCGATCGACACGCGTGACTGCCGTAGAGCGTGCCAATCCGGTTTGGTGGATGCGATCAAAACCGTGGGGGCGCCGTCCATCCAGCGGGCGAGGCGTGGGGCTTTGGTTTTGAAGGCGTTGAGCGCGATGTCGGTCAGGAACAGGGTGATGATCAGCACCACCGAATTGACGATGGAGAAGTCGTCGCCGAGCAGCGCCTGCTGCGTGGTTTCGGCGATGATCAGCAAGAGAACCAGGTCGAACGGCGTCATCTGCGCCAAAGTGCGACGGCCGCTCAGGCGCACGATGATCAAAAGGACGATGTAGATGCCTACACCACGGAAAACGCTTTCCACGGTCTGCTCCTAGGGAAGAATAACGGTGGTGAGCGAGGCCGGCGCGGTTTGATCCACCGCCACCTCATAGCGCGCAAGGCCGGGGCTTTTTGCGCGAAGATGCAGGCGCACGGTGACGGGCTGGCCTTCTTGCGCCTGGATCATCAGCGTCTGCTGGCCGGCCTGCGCGATGACCTCGCGTGCTTGCGGCTGGACATCTTCGACCTGATACATATCGAAGAAGGTTTCCGACAAAGTGACACGCCGTTCGGCGGCGCCGGCCGCCATGGCGATCTCGATGACGTCGGTGCCCTGCCAGCGGCTGACGCGCGGATAGTCGATGGTGTTTTCGCCCTGTTGCGCGCTAGCCACCGCCAGATAGCCGCCGCTTCCGGTGAAGCCAAGAAGGCTCGCTGTGACGACCAGACCGAAAAACACCCAGGCGATACGCTCGACCTTCCAGAAACGCTCCTGGAAGGTGCGATGCTCTTCCAGTTGCAGCCCATCTTCCCTGACGGTCGGGATGTGGTCTTCGGCGCTCATATGCTTCTTCCCAGTGTCAGGAGATGAACACCAGACGGCTGCGCCTATGGCAAGCGTCTTGGGGCTGTGGCGCCTTGTTCCTCCCCAGTCGTGTCAGCAGGGGGCGAGCATCAGGGTTCCGGCAAAGGTGAAGGCCGTCGAAAACACGGCGGCGATCGCGGCATAGAAGGCAACCGTGTGGAGAAAGGCTGCGGGGCCGGATGCGAACCGGGTGCGGTGCAGACCATAGACGAGGCCTAGGCCGGCCAGAAGATGCAGAGCGTAAAGCGCGACCAGTTGCACGCGCTGGAGCGACAGGCCGGCAAGGAGGTGAACATCGTTCCAGCCCAGGCGGCAGCCGATCGACAGGGCGCTGTAAAGCACGACGAAGGCTGCGGACCAGATCACGAAGCCGGCCGCCACTGCCAGGAGCCGTACGCCAGATGTCGCCTTTTCCATTACGGCCTCCCGCCCACGAACCAGCAAAGAGCGACCACCGCCACCAGCGAGACGAGGCCGGCCACGGCGGCATAATCGTGCCACAGGCTGCCGATGCGTAGATCGAGGCTGCGAAGCGCCGACAGTTTGCCGCTCCGCTGTCGTTGCAATCCGTAGAGCGCAAGAATGCAGCCGACGCCGGCATGGAGGAAGGCGTAGCCCAGAACGGCGAACAGCGTGGCATGATGGGCGTGCAGGGTCGGATTGGGAATGTCCGACGCGATCACGGCGGCGAGCACCGCGCACACGCCTGCATGCGACAAAGCGCAAAGGCCGAGCCAGGCGGAGGGCGAGCGGGTGCGCATGAGATCGCGCAGTGCGAGGCGGCCATAGATGGCGGCGCCGATCATCAGCACAGCGGCCAAGGCGAGCAGGCCGTAGGTCGGTGAGACCACCACCGGCGGCGGCCAGGCAGGGGCGATCAGAGCCAGAAACACGCAGCCGAACAGGAGCGAGCCGAAGAACGTCGCGTCGGCGCCAAGTGTAAACACCATCGCCCACCAGGAGGGCGGGCGCTCCGCTTCCCAATGCACCGGTGCTGATTGGTTGTGCCCGATCGGCAGCGGGCCGAGATCGGAATGCGCGCCGGTTGTGCGCGTCCAGCACAACAGCAAGCCGACCGTAGTTGCGAAAGGCAGCAGGGCCAGCCAATAGGCCTTGAACAACAGGCAAAGAACAACTGCGCCCGTGGCCAGACCTGTCCAAAGCGGCAGGATCGTGGGCTTGGGCAGGGCGATGACCTGATCGGGCTCGCCTTCGGTCATGCCGACGCCCAGCGTTTCCAACCAACCATAGCG
>CAKTFF010000152.1 GCA_934553185.1 uncultured Devosia sp. | reverse complement strand
GGAGGATGTCTCGATGCTCGTGCCGGGTGGAGAGTGGCCCTCGGGTCGAGCCCGAGGGAAGCGGCTGTGGGTGGGAGAGATTGGCAAGTGGGCGAAGGCGACACCCTAGCTCGGCTGTCCGCCAATGGATTGAACGGCTTGGGCGCCGGCGGTGACGGCTTTGCTCAAGGCGGTAGGTTCGTCGGCGCCGAGGAGGCGGGCGGCGATGAAGCCGGCCGCGAAGGCGTCCCCGGCGCCGGTGGTATCGAGCACGGTGACGGTGGGGGCGGATTGTTCGAGGCGGATGCCGTCACGGCCGCCCAGCACGGCGCCGAGGCTGCCGCGTTTGAGCAGCACCGTTTCGAAATGGGCGCCAAGTGCCCGCACCTGCTCTTCGGTGCCGGAAAGACCGGTGAGGGCTTCGGCTTCGCTCTGGTTGGTGAACAGCAGCGAGGCGCCAGCGGTCCATTGGAGGAACTGATCCGGCCCCACTTCGAGCAGGAACCCGACCGAGGCGGGATCAACGCCGACGATGGTGCCGCGGGCACGGGCTTCGTTCAGCAGCCGCCGGACAGCGTCGCGCGGGCCGGGAGAAAAGAAGCTGTAGCCCGAGACCATCACCATGCTCACGTCGTCGAGCAGGCTGTCCGGCAGATCGGCCGGCGAAAGGTTGAGATTGGCGCCGCGGTCGGTCAAAAAGCTCCTTTCGCCATCGGGATCGACGATGGTGACGAGGACGCCCGAGGGCTGCTCCCGGTCGGCAGCAAGCGCGGGCACGACGCCCAGGCCACGAAAGTAGTTTTCATACATGAGCTTGTCGGCGTGGCCGACCCGGGCGGCAAAGGAGACCGCAGCGCCCATGGCGCCCAGCCACACCGCCTGGTTGGCGCCCGAGCCGCCGGGCCGCGAGCGTACGGTCGCCCGCCGGTCGCTGCCCCGCACAAGGGGGCCTTCGGGGACGACGATGACATCGGTCATCACGTCCCCAACCACCAGAACCCCTGCGCTCATGCGCGGTGCATGCCCGGCTTGGGCGCATTGCGCCCGGCCAGAGCCACGGCGATCTGGGCGGCGACCTTGGCGTTGTTTTCAACCAAGGCGATATTGCTGACCAGTGACTTGCCTTCGGTTAGTTCGAAAATGCGCTTGAGGAGGAACGGCGTCAGCGCCTTGCGCGACACCCCTTCCCGCTCGGCGCCGGCGATGGCTTCGGCGATGCGCGCTTCGATCGCATCGGGATCAAGCGCATCGGCCTCGGGGATCGGATTGGCCACAAGAACGCCGCCCATGCCCAGCTCGGCTTGAAGGGCGATGATGTGGGCGATATCAGCCACATCGTCGAAGCGATGATCGACCTTGTGCCCGCTTTCGCGCGCCCAAAAGGCGGGGAAATCATCGGTGCCATAGCCGAGAACCGGCACGCCGTTGGTTTCGAGCACTTCAAGCGTCTTGGCTATATCGAGGATCGACTTGGCGCCGGCGCAGACCACCGCCACCGGCGTACGGCTGAGCTCTTCGAGGTCGGCGGAAATATCAAAGGTTTCCTCCGCGCCGCGATGGACGCCGCCAATGCCGCCCGTGGCAAACACGCTGATGCCGGCAAGCGCGGCGATCTGCATGGTGGTGGCAACCGTGGTGCCGGCGATCTCGCCCTTGACGAGGAGCGAGGCCACATCGCGCCGCGAGGCCTTGGCGGCCTTGCCGCCTTCCAGCGCCAACCTCTCCAGATCCTGGCCGCTGACGCCGACACAGAAGCGGCCATCCATGATGGCGATGGTGGCGGGCACCGCGCCGTGGCGGCGGATCACCGCCTCGACATTTTGCGCCATTTCCAGGTTTTGCGGATAAGGCATGCCATGGGTGATGATGGTGGATTCAAGCGCCACGACGGCCTGCCCGTCGCGCAAGGCCGTCTGGACCTCGGGGCTGATGGAAAGAAGGGCCTTGGCGCTCATGGATGGACAACTCGTTGCTGGTGTGATCGGGGCGGTTTTGCTCTCTCCTGTCAGCAGACGTCAACCCGCTAAAAGGTGGCTTGAAGCGCTTGTCGCCCCGCGCATTTGGCTCTAGGCTGCGCTGAAACGAACTCGGGTGATGAAAGGGCACTTCGCTGCAGACCACTATTGTTGATCGCGCCAGCGGCGCTGATCGATATGCGCCCCGCTTCGGGCTCAGTTCTGCTAGGCTGCCCAGCGCTTCCGAGCGCCCCGTTCCCGTACCGGCAAGCCCCAAACTTTCCCCTATTCCCAGATGAGCGCCCGGGTTTCGATCCCCGCGCCCGGCGGCGTCCTATGCCGCCAACTAACCCCTTCAACAGGAGCCCTTTCCAGATGAACAAGTCGCTCGCACTTGCCCTTGGCGCCCTTCTGATTGCCAGCCCCGCGCTGGCTCAGGAAGAGCCGGTGCTCAACGTTTACAACTGGTCCGACTATATCGCGCCCGACACCATCGCCAATTTCGAGGCGGCCACCGGTATCAAGGTCAACTACGACGTTTACGACAACAACGAGATCGTCGATGCCAAGCTCCTGGCCGGCTCCTCGGGCTATGACATCGTCGTGCCCTCGGGCAATTTCCTGGAACGCCAGATCCAGGCCGGGCTGATCCTGCCGCTCGACAAGGCGCAACTGCCCAATGGGGGCAATCTTGATCCGGCGGCTCTGCAGACCGCTGCCATCGTTGACCCGGACAACGCCCATGGCGTGCCCTATATGCTCAACACGATCGGTTTGGGCTACAATGTCGCCAAGGTCGCCGAAGCTTTGGGCACCACCGACCTGCCCACCAGCTGGGACCTCCTGTTCGACCCCGAAACGGTGAGCAAGCTGGCTTCCTGCGGCGTTGCGGTGATGGACAGCCCCTCGGAAGTGATGGGCACCGCGCTTCATATCCAGGGGATCGATCCCAATTCGGAGAGCGAGGAAGATCTCGCCAAGGCCGAGGCGGTGCTGAACGCCATCAAGCCGTCGGTGCGCTACTTCCACTCATCCCAATATATCGATGACCTCGCCAACGGGGAAATCTGCGTCGCCATGGGCTATTCGGGCGACATGTTCATCGCCGCCGACAATGCCGCCGAAGGCATCGAAATCGGCTACCTGATCCCGGAAGAAGGCGCGCCAACCCTGTACGACTTCCTGGCCATTCCCGCCGATGCGCCCCATCCCGGCAATGCCCACAAGTTCATCGACTATATCCTGCAGCCAGAAGTTGTGGCCGGCATCACCAACACGGTGTTCTACGCCAATCCCAACCCGGCTTCGCTCGAGTTCGTCGACGAAGAGGTCAAAAACAATCCCAGCATCTACCCATCGGCAGAAACGCTGGCCAATGGCTTCACCATGAAGGCCCATTCGCCTGACTACGAAGAAAGCTTGACCCGCACCTGGACCCGCATCAAAACCGGGCAATGATGATCGGGGGCGGCGCCGGAGCCGCCCTTTATCCCTTGGCCCACCAGCAGCCCTCATGGTGAGCCTGTCGAACCATGAAGGCGTGGCACCATCCAGTCACGACCTCGTCCTTCGACAAGCTCAGGATGAGGTCTACTGTTAGATTTGCTAGAGACAGATGGCTAAAAAACCCCAGATCGCTGCTGACACTCGCCCGTGGCGCGATCCCCAAGCCAAGCCTTTCGTGCGCATACGCAACGTCACCAAGAAATTTGGTGACGTTTATGCCGTGGCCGATGTGTCGCTCGATATCTACAAGGGCGAACTGTTTTGCCTTCTGGGCGGGTCGGGCTCGGGCAAGTCGACGCTTTTGCGCATGCTGGCAGGGTTCGAGCAGCCCACGGCCGGCACGATCGAGATCGACGGGCAGGACATGACCGAGGCGGCGCCCTATAACCGCCCGGTCAACATGATGTTTCAAAGCTATGCTTTGTTTCCGCACATGAATGTGGAGCAAAACATCGCCTATGGGCTCAAGCGCGACCACCTGCCGGCCGACGAGATCGCGCGGCGGGTCGAGGAACTGCTGAGCCTCGTCAAACTGCAGGACTATGGCAAGCGCCGGCCGCACCAGCTTTCGGGTGGACAGCGGCAGCGCGTTGCCCTGGCGCGCGCACTGGCCAAGCGGCCAAAACTGCTGCTGCTCGACGAACCGCTGGGCGCGCTCGACAAGAAACTGCGCGAGGAAACCCAGTTCGAGCTGGTCAAGATCCAGGAAACGCTGGGCGTGACCTTTATCGTCGTGACCCACGACCAGGAAGAGGCCATGTCGCTGGCCACCCGGATCGGGGTGATGAACCAGGGCGAAATCGCCATGATCGGCGAGCCCACCGACATCTATGAGTTCCCCAATTCAAAGTTCGTCGCGGGCTTCATCGGCTCGGTCAACATGGTGGAAGGCGTCGTCACCGAGGACGAAGCCGATCATGTTCGTATTCGCTCGGGCGAGCTGGGCTGCGACATCTATGTCGGCCACGGCGTCGACTGCGCCCCCGACCAGATCCTGTGGTGGGCCATTCGGCCCGAAAAAATGCAGCTCAGCCGCGAACGGCCCGAAGGCGCCTTTGGCGCCAATGTCACCTCCGGCCTTGTGGAAGATATCGGCTATCTGGGCGACATGAGCGTTTATCAGGTGCTGCTCGACAGCGGCAAACGCGTGCGCGTCACCCAGACCAACACGGTGCGCGGCAATCCGGACTCCATCACCTGGGACGAGCGGGTGTTTGTAACCTGGGGCGACACATCCGGCTCGGTGCTGACCGTATGAGCAGCTTCGATACCCTTGACCCTGCGCCGCGGCGTCGCCGTCCATGGACCGTGGTGGAGCGGGGGCTGGCCGCCGTTGGCATTTCGGGCAAGGCGCTGGTGATTGCCGCGCCGGCCATCTGGCTGACCGTGTTTTTCCTGATTCCGCTGGCGGTGGTCTTCGGCATTTCGCTGACAGTCAAGCAGTTCGGCCGCCCGCCCTATACGCCGCTCCTCACCAATGAAGAGGGCACCGTGCAGCTGACGCTGCATCTCAACAACTATATCCGCCTTTTCACCGACAGCCTTTATGTTGCGGCCTATGTGAACTCGATCAAGATCGCGCTGATTTCAACGATCATCGCGCTGCTGATCGCTTATCCCATGGCCTATGCCATTGCCCGCTCGCCTGACCGGTGGCGCAACATCTTCCTGATGCTGGTGGTTCTGCCCTTCTGGACGTCGTTTCTGCTGCGCGTTTATGCCCTGACCGGCTTCATGCGCGGCAATGGCGTCATCAACCAGTTCCTGGGCCTGTTCGGCATTCCGCCGCTGGTGATGATGCAGACCGATTTCGCCGTCTATGTCGGCATTGTTTATACCTACCTGCCCTTCATGATCCTGCCGCTTTACACCAATCTGGTGAAGCTCGACGGTGCGCTGCTGGAAGCCTCCGCAGACCTCGGCGCCCGCCCCTTGCGCACATTCCTGTCGGTGACGCTGCCGCTCTCCATGCCCGGCGTCATTGCCGGCTCCATGCTGGTGTTCATCCCGGCCATCGGCGAATTCGTTATTCCCTCGCTGCTGGGTGGGCCGTCGACGCTGATGATCGGCCGGGTGCTGTGGGACGAGTTCTTTGCCAACACCAACTGGCCGCGCGCTTCGGCCGTGGCGATTGCCATGCTGGTGGTGGTGGTCGTGCCCATCATGCTGCTGCAGCGCGCGCAGGACGCCGTGCAGGCCCGGCAGGGAGCACGCTGATGCGGCGCGGCTGGTTCCTTCCCATCGCGGCGACACTGGGCTTTGCCTTTCTGTACGCGCCCATCGTTTCGCTGGTGGTGTTTTCCTTCAACGAAAGCGACCTGGTGACGGTGTGGTCGGGCTTTTCCACCAAGTGGTATGGCGCGCTGCTGGCCGATCCGCAAATGCTGGGCGCCGCCTGGCTCAGCGCGCAGGTGGCCTTTGCCAGCGCCTCCATCGCCCTGGTGCTCGGCACGCTGTGCGCCGTCGCCCTGGTGCGCTTCCGGCGCTTCC
>CAKTFF010000151.1 GCA_934553185.1 uncultured Devosia sp. | reverse complement strand
AGGAGCGTTTCAACGTCCCCATAGGTATTGATCAGCTCGGCCGCGGTCTTGACGCCGATGCCGGGGACGCCGGGCACGTTGTCGACGCTGTCGCCGCACAGGGCCTGGACGTCCACCACCTTGTCGGGGGTAACGCCGAACTTGTTGAACACTTCCTCGACGCCGATCCAGCGCAAGGGCGGCTGGCCGGGGCGGGGGATGGTGTCGAGGAGGCGAATGGAGCCCGAGGGCTCGACCAGCTGCATCAGGTCCTTGTCGGAGGAGACGATCGTGACCTTGCCGCCGGCGTCGCGCGCCATGCAGGCATAGGTGGCGATGATGTCGTCGGCTTCCCAGCCTTCCTGTTCAATGGAAGGGATGTTGAAGGCGCGGGTGGCCGAGCGCGTCAGGGGGAATTGGGGCACCAGCTCGGAGGGCGCGGAGGGGCGCTGGGCCTTGTATTCGCTGTAGAATTCGTCGCGGAAGGTTTTGCCGGAGTGATCAAAGATCACCGCCATATGGGTGGGCTCGTCCTCACCCTTGAGGTCTTCCATCAGCTTCCAGAGCATGTTGCAAAAGCCCTGGACGCAGCCCACCGGCAGCCCGTCCGACTTGCGGTTGAGCTGTGGCAAAGCGTGAAAGGCGCGGAAGATATAGCCCGAGCCGTCGACAAGCAGCAGATGCATGAAACCGATTCCAAAGGGAGCGCGCGAGGGGAGACTTTAGCTTTCTTTTGGTGTAGTCAAAAGGCCCCGGCCATGAGAACCGAGGGCCAGACCAGGCATTGGCAAAGATCGGGCGCAAAGCCCTTCCGGACTGCGGCAGTTAAGAGCGTCATGACCGAGCAAGCGATGGACACCAAGGCAGGGCTCGGCGTTGCCGGTCTCGACAACATTCTTGCGGGCGGACTGGCGCGCGGACACCTTTATCTGCTGGAAGGCAGCCCCGGCACGGGCAAGACCACAATCGCCCTGCAGTTCCTCCTCGAGGGGTTCGAGCGCGGCGAGCGGGGGCTTTATGTCACGCTCTCGGAGACCGAGGCCGAGCTGCGGCTGACCGCTCAGTCGCATGGCTGGGAAATCGAGAACAAGTTCGATGTGTTCGAGCTGGCGCCGCCCGAAAGCCTTCTTGACAGCGAGCAGCAGCAATCGCTGCTGTATTCGTCCGACCTCGAGCTGGGCGAAGCCACCCGCGCGCTGTTTGCCGCGGTGGAGCGCACGCGGCCGGACCGGATCGTGCTCGATTCACTGTCGGAAATCCGGCTGCTGGCGCAGAGTTCGCTGCGCTACCGGCGGCAGATTCTCCTCCTTAAGCACTATTTCGCGCGCAATGGCGCAACGGTTGTGCTGCTGGATGACCTCACCAGCGATGCCAATGACAAAACGGTCCATTCGGTGGCCCATGGGGTGATCCGGCTCGAAGAGCTCGCTCCGCTTTATGGCGCCGATCGGCGGCGGCTGCGGGTGATCAAGTATCGCGCGCAGAGCTATCGCGGCGGCTACCACGACTTTGCCATCCGCAAGGGCGGCGTCGATGTGTTTCCGCGCCTCGTCGCCTCCGAACATCGCACGAGCTATGATCGGGCGGCGCTGACCAGCAACATTCCGGCGCTTGATGCCCTGTTGGGCGGCGGCATCGAGCGCGGCTCGAGCGCTCTGGTTTTGGGCCCGGCGGGCTCGGGCAAGTCTCTTCTGTGCCTTCATTTCGCGCGCGCGGCGGTGGAGCGCGGCGAAAAGGCGGCTTTGTTTATCTTCGACGAGGAACTGGGGCTGCTTTATGGCCGCGCCCGCAGCATGGGCATGGACCTCGAGGGCATGAAGGCGCGCGGCGACCTCCTGATCGAGCAGGTGGATGCCGCCGAGCTGTCGCCTGGCGAATTTGCCCATATGGTGCGGCGGCGGGTCGATGGCGCCGGGGTCAAGACCGTGGTGATCGACAGCCTCAACGGCTACCAGGCCGCCATGCCCGAAGAGCAGTCGCTGCTGCTGCACATGCACGAACTGCTGCAATACCTCAATCGGCAGGGCGCAACGACCTTTGTTACCGTGGCGCAGCATGGCCTGGTGGGCGACATGCAGTCGCCGGTCGATATAACCTATCTTGCCGACAGCGTTCTCCTGCTGCGCTATTTCGAGGCAGCAGGACGGGTCAGGCGGGCGATTTCGGTGATCAAGAAACGCACCGGGCATCATGAGGATACGATCCGCGAATATCGGATCAGCGGCTCCGGCCTGTCGATCGGTGAGCCATTGTCCGATTTTCAGGGCGTGTTGCGCGGCGTGCCGACTTATACCGGCGCCGGCCAGCCGCTTTTGGGCGATGAGGACGAGCTCCGTTTCGGCGCAGGCAGCGGAGACGTTGTGGGGTGATCAATTCGGAACGTGTTCTGATTCTCGCCCCCCAGGGGCGCGACGGCCAGGTGGCCGCCGATCTCCTCAGGGGCGCAGGCTGGCGGGCAGAAGCCTGCACCGATCTTGGGCGGCTGCTGGTGGCGCTCGATGAAGGCGCCGGCCTTGCCATCATTGCCAGCGAAGCGCTGCAATATGTCGACCTGACGCCGGTCAGAAGCTGGATCGAGGAGCAGGCACCCTGGTCCGATTTCCCCATCATCATTCTCAGTCATCGCTCGGAGGAGCCCGACCAGGAGGGAATTGTCGCGCAGAACCAGAAGGTGCTGGGCAATGTGATCGTGCTGGAGCGCCCGTTCCACCCCACGGCCCTGCTGCAGGTGGTGGATCATGCCCTGCGCGGCCGCAGGCGGCAGTATCAGGCGCGGCGCTATTTGGAAGACGCGCGCGATGCCGAACAGCGGCTGCAGACAGCGCTGCTTGCCGGACGCATGGGATCGTGGGAACTCGACGTGGTGGAACTGGCGCTGACCGGTTCGGATCAGTTCAAGGCCTGTTTCGGCCGCAAGCCCGAGGATCGCTTCGTGTTCGCCGACATGGTGGAAGCGGTGAGCCTGCAAGACCAGCGGCGGGTGCAGCGCGCCTTTGACGACGCGATGGACGGGGCGGACCTGGTGCTCGAATACCGGGTGCGCTGGCCCGACGGGAGCGAGCACTGGGTGGATGCCCGCGCCCGCATCCTTCTCGACCGGTTCGGCCGGCCGCGGACGCTGGTGGGCGTCACCTCCGACATTTCCGCGCGCAAGGCCGCCGAAACCGAGCGGGAAAAGCTGCTTGAAGCGGTGGCTGCCGAGCGCGAGCGGACGCAACAGGCGCTGCGCGGCGAGCGGGCGCTTTCGGGCCTGCTGCTGACCAGCGTGCCGGCGGGCATCGTTGCCTATGACAGCGAGTTGCGGGTGACCATCTGGAACCCGGTGATGGAGCGCATTTTCGGCCTCTCCGCCCCAACCGTTCTCGGCCGCTCGCTGGCGCGGGTGCTGGGCGATGGCGAGCACGAGAAGATCGAGCAAAGGCTGCGCGATGCGCTGGCTGGGGTTTCCGGCCCGATCGAGGAAATCGAGCTGACGACGCTCGCCAGCGGACACGTCGTGCTGGAAAGCCAGCATGCGCCCCTGCGGGGCGGCGACGGGCAGATCGTGGGCGGCGCGGCGTTTTTCCGGGAAATGACCGAGCGCCGGCGCGCCGAAGAACAGCTGCGCCAGGCCCAGAAAATGGAAACCATCGGCCAGCTGACCGGCGGCGTGGCGCATGACTTCAACAATCTCCTGGCGGCGATCCAGGGCAATCTCGAACTGCTGCGCAAGCGCCTACCCGACGATCCTCAAATCGCCCGTTTCATCGACGGCGCGCTGCAGGGCACCCAGCGCGGCGCCTCGCTGACCTCACGCCTCCTGGCCTTTGCCCGGCGGCAGGACCTCAAGCCCGAACCGACCGATCTTTCCAAGCTGCTGGACGGCATGCGCGGCCTGATGGAACGCTCCATCGGCCCGCTGATCGCCATCGACATGGCCGCGCCGCCCGACCTGCCCCCGGCAAAGGTGGACGCCAACCAGCTCGAACTGGCGATTCTGAACCTGGCCGTCAATGCCCGCGACGCCATGCCCGATGGGGGGCGGCTCGAGATCCACCTGTCCCTCAAGGAAGGCGCCGAAAGCGGGCTCGAGCTCCTTGGGCCCTATCTTCGGCTCTGTGTCAGCGACACGGGAACGGGAATGGATGCGCAGACGCTCAAGAGCGCAATTGAGCCATTTTTCTCGACTAAGGAGCTCGGCAAAGGAACCGGTCTTGGCCTGTCCATGGTGCACGGATTGGCGGTTCAGCTGGGCGGCGCATTGCAACTGAAAAGTCGACTGGGCGAAGGCACGACGGCCGAACTATGGCTGCCCGTTGCCGCAACGCCTGTAAAGGAGGTTCTCCCCGTGGAGCCAGAACAAACCGCCGCGCCCCGGCCATCGGTGATCCTGGTGGTGGATGACGATGCCCTGATCAACATGAGCACCGTGGACATGGTGCAGGATCTTGGCCATACCGCGCTCGAGGCCTATTCGGGCAAGGAAGCGCTGCAGATCCTGGAAAGCGGGCAGCATGTGGATGCCCTGATCACCGATTATGCCATGCCGGGCATGACGGGGGTCGAGCTGGCCAACCGCGCGCGCGAACGGTTCCCCCACCTGCCCATTCTGCTGGCTACCGGCTATGCCGACCTGCCCAGCGGCACGACCACGGACCTGCCGCGCCTCGCCAAGCCTTATCAGCAGGTGGACCTTGCCACCCAGATCGCCCGGCTCTTGGCCAGCCGCAGCGAGGCTGCCGCCTCCTAGCGGAGGCCGGACTTGTCGAGCAGGCCCGCGCGCTTGGCGTCATAGTAGTAGCCGCTGGCATAGAAGCGCACCGCCCGGTCGGGATTGCCACCGGCGGTGACATAGGCGCCGGCAAGGTAGCGCACGGCATAGCGCAGGTTGGTTTCTGCATCGAGCAGGCCAGAGGGCGAGCCGCGATAGCCCATGCCGCTGGCGGTGGCGTGGCTGATCTGCATGAGGCCATAATAGGGGCCGTTGCGGGCGCCGGCATTGTAGCCGCTTTCGCGCACGATGACGCGGCGGACCAGCGTTTCGGGCACGTTGTATTGCTCTGAATAATAGCCGATCAGCCCGTCATAGCTGTTGCCGCCATAGGCCAGGGCGGAGGGCGCCGGGGGAACGGCGGCGGCATCGGGGACATGGCCTTCGGGCGTTGCGAAGGTGGCGAGCGCGGCCGTTGCCGGGGTGGATTTGCCCTTGAGGCCGCTCACCGAACAGCCCGACACCACAAGGGACAAGGCACAGAAGGCAACCAGCAGGCGGGCGGCAGGGGGGATGCAGGAAACGAAAAACATGGGCGGCACTCTAGCGCATCGATCGAGGGATCGCGATAGGGTTCAATCACGGCAAGCTCGTGGCATTTGTTTGGCGCTCCCGCCCTGCCGCACAAATGGTCGTTGCGCGGATCACCGCGAATGGTTAGGTTGCCCCCGTTCAGCCGGGGATCACCTCCCCGCGCCCACGGCAAGCACCCGTAGCTCAGCTGGATAGAGCGCTGCCCTCCGAAGGCAGAGGTCGGGGGTTCGAATCTCTCCGGGTGCGCCAAATTCCCTTTATTTTTCAGAACTAAGAGCGAATGCCGTGTTGAGCGGACGCTCAGTTGGTGCCAAATGGTGCCAACTGAGCGATGGCTTAGGCGGTGCGGCGGTGGTTGTCTAAGAAGATGACCGTGGCCTTAAGTGCTTCGGGACTTTGCACGTGAACATAGCTTTCTTGAGTGACCCGCGAGCCCGGCGCGTGACCTAGTCGGGGTTGTAACAGCGCTTCGTTCACACCTCGTTCTGCAAGCCACGTCGCGTGAGCTTTGCGGAACATGTGCGGTGTGATGTGTAGGGGCTGACCTGCCCTAGTGACACCTGCCGCTGCCACGGCAGTCGCCAGCGCCTTTCTGAAGTCCCAGACACGCCCACCACCTCGTCCTCGAAATACCAGAGGGGAAGGTTCTGCATTGGGTTCTAGGGTCGAGAGGTAAGT